>NZ_JBKFTO010000018.1:0-125532 GCF_050432925.1 Pseudomonas sp. 18175
GATCCCATCCCGAACTCAGCAGTGAAACGATGCATCGCCGATGGTAGTGTGGGGTTTCCCCATGTGAGAGTAGGTCATCGTCAAGATTAAATTCCGAAACCCCTGATTGCTAACGCAGTCAGGGGTTTTGTTTTGGGCGCGAGAAAAGTGCACGAGGGCTCATTGCGGTGGCCTTCAGTGATAAAGTCCATGCCTCGATTTTGCTTTTCCCAAGGAAGCCGTTATGCCGGATGCGACGTCCCTCAGTGCTGGATTCATGGTGGTCCACGGCAACCGCCTGGACGAATTGCGCAGCCTGGTGGTCAGTTGGATGCGCCGCTATCCCCTGGCTCCGCTGGAAAACGAAATCGCCCTGGTACAGAGCAACGGCATCGCTCAATGGCTCAAGTTGGCCCTGGCTGAAGACTCAGAAGAAGACGATATGGGCGGCTGCGGCATTGCTGCGGCAATCGACGTACAACTTCCTGGCAGCTTCATGTGGCAGCTCTACCGCATGGTCTTGGGCCGTGACGAAATCCCGCCCAAATCCCTGCTCGACAAAGCCCCGCTGACCTGGCGTCTGATGCGCCTGCTCCCGGAGCTCATCGATCAACCGCACTTCGAGCCACTGCAGCGCTTCCTCACCCACGACACCGACCTGCGTAAGCGCTACCAACTCGCCGAGCGCTTGGCCGATCTCTTTGACCAATACCAGGTCTACCGTGCCGACTGGCTCGAAGACTGGGCTGCTGGCCGCCACCAACTGCGCAACGGCCGAGGTGAATCCAAACCCCTCAACCCGGCCAACTGCTGGCAAGCCGAATTGTGGCGCGCACTGCTACTGGATGTGGGTGAAGAAGGCATGGCCGAAAGCCGTGCTGGCGTGCATCAACGTTTTATCGAGCGCATCAATGCCCTCGAAAATGCGCCACCAGGCCTGCCTTCCCGGGTCATTGTGTTCGGTATTTCCTCATTGCCCGCGCAAGCGTTGGAAGCCCTTGCCGGCTTGGCCAGATTCAGCCAAGTCCTGCTGTGTGTGCACAACCCTTGCCGGCACCATTGGTCCGACATCGTTGCCGACAAAGACCTGCTGCGTAACGAATACAAACGCCAAGCACGCAAGGCCGGCATGCCGGTCACCATCGACCCGCAAACCCTGCACCAGCACGCCCACCCGCTTCTGGCCGCCTGGGGCAAACAAGGACGCGACTACATCAGCCTGTTGGACAGCTACGACGACCCCAACAGCTACCGCGCCGCGTTCCGTGATGGCCGTATCGACCTGTTCAGCGACAGCGAACCCACCACGCTGCTCAATCAACTCCAGGACGATATCCTCGAACTTCGACCGCTGAGCGAAACCCGCACCCGCTGGGACGAAGGCGTCGACCTGCAACAAGACACCTCCATCCGTTTCCACATCGCCCACAGCGCCCAGCGCGAAGTAGAAATCCTCCACGACCAATTGCTCCAACGCTTCAGCGCCGATCCCACATTGCGCCCTCGGGACATCATCGTCATGGTCCCGGACGTCGACAGTTACGCCCCACATATTCGCGCCGTGTTCGGCCAGTTGGAGCGAAGCGATCCCCGCTTCATCCCCTTCACCCTGACCGACCAAGGCCAACGCGGCCGCGATCCGTTATTGATCGCCGTCGAGCACCTGCTCAAACTTCCCGACAGCCGCTTCCCCGTCAGCGAAATCCTAGACCTGCTGGACGTCCCGGCCTTGCGCGAACGATTCGCCATCAAAGAGCGCGACCTACCCACGCTGCACCGCTGGATCGAAGGCGCCGGCATCCGTTGGGGGCTCAACGCCGAGCAACGTGCCGGCCTCGGTCTGCCCGGTGAACTTGAACAAAACAGTTGGAGATTCGGCCTACGCCGGATGCTGCTCGGCTATGCCGTTGGAACTGGCGCAGCCTGTGAAGGCATTGAGCCCTACGACGAAATCGGCGGCCTCGACGCCGCACTGATCGGCCCTTTGGTCGCTCTACTCGACGCGCTCAATGATGCGCATCAAGCGCTAAAGCAACCCGCATCGCCCCAAGCATGGGGCGAACGCCTGCAACGCCTGATGCAACTGTTCTTCTTGCCCAGCAGCGAGCACGACGACTACCTGCTCGGCCAGCTTGAACAACTCAGAGAGGACTGGTTGGAAACCTGCGAGTCTGTGGGCTTGCAGGATGAATTACCGCTCACCGTAGTCCGCGAAGCCTGGTTGGCTGGCCTGGACCAGGGGCGCCTGTCCCAACGCTTCCTCGCCGGAGCTGTCAATTTCTGCACCCTGATGCCCATGCGTGCGATCCCGTTCAAGCTGGTCTGCCTGCTTGGCATGAACGACGGCGACTACCCCCGCGCCCAACCGCCCCTGGACTTCGACTTGATGGGCAGCGATTACCGCCCAGGCGACCGTTCGCGCCGTGAAGACGACCGCTATCTGTTGCTCGAAGCCCTGCTGTCTGCCCGCGACCAGCTCTACATCAGCTGGGTCGGCCGCAGCATCCGCGACAACAGTGAGCGCCCGGCCTCCGTGTTGATCGGTCAGTTGCGCGATCACATCGCCAGCGGTTGGCACCTCGCAAACAGCGATAAACCGCTGATCGAGGCCATGACCCAAGAACATCCCCTGCAACCTTTCAGTGCTCGTTATTTCCATGAAGGCGACCCACTCTTCAGTTACGCCCGCGAGTGGCAGTTGCTCCACGAGGCCCCCCAGGCGAGCCCAGCAGATGACGAACTGCCGCCGCACCTGCAAGAAGAGCCGTTAACCCTCGGCCAGTTACAGGATTTCCTACGTAACCCGGTCAAACACTTCTTCAGTCAGCGTCTGAAAGTATTCTTCGAAGCTGCCGAAGTGCTGCTGGCCGATGAAGAACCCTTCGTCCTGGACGCACTGCAACGCTACAGCCTGAGCGATAGCCTGCTGAGCGCTGCGCTGAGTCAACCCGATCAACCGGACCAGGCCCTCAACGCTCAGGCCCTGCGCCTGCAAGGCAGCGGCTTGCTGCCGATGGTGGGTTTTGGCGAATGCCTGCGCAACGAATTGATTGAACCCTTGCCCGATCTGCTGCAACGCTACCAACAACTGCTAGCCCTCTGGCCAACCCCGCACACGGGCGCAGAACCGATCAGTTTTGAGCATCAAGGGATTCACTTGGAAGGTTGGATCAGCGGTCTGCATCGACGCCGTGATGGCGGATTGTTAAGCGTGACCACCATTCCCAATAGCATCGGGTCGATCAAGAGCCGCAAGTGGCATCGCCTGATTCGCCCCTGGGTTAATCATGTGGTCGCCTGCGCCTGTGGCCTGTCGTTGAGCACCGGTTTGGTGGCCAGCGATGACACCCTGTTATTGCCACCACTGGACACATCCACCGCCCAAGAAATCCTCGGCAACCTGCTGCTGGCTTGGCAGTCCGGAATGAAAAAACCACTGCCTGTTGCCGTCAAAACCGCCTTCGCGTGGCTCGGCCAAACCGATCCAGCCAAGGCCGAAGCCGCCGCCCACAAAGCCTACGAAGGCGACGGGGTGAATACCGATGGCGAGCGCCGCGAAACCCCAGCGCTCACCCGCCAGTTCCCCGACTACGCCGCACTGGTAGAAAGCGAAGAATTTGAAGGCTGGTGTGAAACCCTATACCGGCCGCTCGTCAACGCCCCATGGCGATCACTCACCAGCGAGGAGGCCAGCGCATGAGCAGCAAACCCTTGGCCCTGGCCTTCCCGCTCAAAGGCAGCCAACTGATCGAAGCCAGTGCGGGCACCGGCAAAACCTTCACCATTTCGGCTCTCTACCTGCGCCTGGTGCTGGGTAATGGTGGCGATGAGTTCGGCTTTGGCCGCGAATTGCTACCGCCGCAAATCCTTGTCGTGACTTTCACCGATGCCGCCACCAAGGAACTGCGTGAGCGCATTCGTATCCGCCTGGCCGAAGCTGCACGGTTCTTCCGAGGTGAAATCGAACAGCTCGACCCGCTGATCACCGACCTGCGCGCCCAGTACCTCCCGGAACAATGGCCCGCCTGCGCCAATCGCCTCGACATCGCGGCGCAATGGATGGACGAGGCCGCCGTCTCGACCATCCACAGTTGGTGCCAGCGCATGCTGCGCGAACACGCCTTCGACAGCGGCAGCCTGTTCACCCAAACCCTGGAAACCGACCACAGCGACTTGCTCGGCGAAGTACTGCGCGATTACTGGCGACTGTTCTGTTATCCGATGCACGACGATGCGCTCAACTGGGTACGCAACAATTGGGGCGGCCCGGCCACGTTGATGCCACGGGTGCGCGCCCTGTTTGGTAGCGATCGGCCCACCGACGAAACCCGCGAACCGGCCGAACTGATCAGCGCCTGCCTGCAAGAACGCCGCGAAGCGCTCAAGACACTCAAGGCTCCATGGCAACAATGGGCCGCCGAGCTGCGCGACATCTGCCTGCAAGCCGTGGCGGCCAAAGCCGTCGACGGTCGCAAGATGCAAGCCCGCTACTTCGAACCCTGGTTCGAAAAGATCAGTGCCTGGGCCGCTGACGATGCCGTCGAACAACTGGACATCGGTACCGGCTTCACGCGCTTGACCCCCGATGGCATGGCCGAAGCCTGGAAGGGCGAGCCGCCACAGCATCCAGGCATCGACGCCATGGCCGGCCTCAAGGCTGCCCTCGACGCATTGCCAGCCCCTGATGCCGCCGTGTTGCAACACGCCGCCGGGTGGGTGGGCAAACGCTTCGAAGAAGAAAAACGCCGCCGCGCCGAAATAGGCTTCGACGACATGCTGATCCGCCTCAACGCCGCGCTGCAAACAGAGGGCGGCGAGCGCCTGGCCAGTGTGATCCGCGAGCAGTTCCCAGTGGCGCTGATCGACGAATTCCAAGACACGGACCCTGTGCAATACAGCATCTTCGACAGCATCTATCGCATCGAAGAAAACCACCTCGACAGCGGCCTGTTCCTGATCGGCGACCCCAAGCAGGCGATCTACGCCTTCCGTGGCGCCGACATCTACACCTACCTGCGCGCACGCCAGTCCACCACCGGCCGCCACCACACGTTGGGCACCAACTTCCGTTCCAGCCACGCGATGGTCGATGCGGTCAACCATGTGTTCCAGCGTGCTGAAACAGGCCGGGGTGCATTCCTGTTCCGTACGCCCGATGGCGAAAACCCGGTGCCGTTCCAGTCGGTGCTCTCCCAGGGGCGCAAAGAACACTTACAGGTCGATGGCCAAACGCTGCCGGCGCTGAACCTCTGGCATTTGCCCACCGACCAGCCGGTCTCCAATCTGGTGTACCGCCAACAACTGGCGGCGGCCTGTGCCACACAGATTGTTGATTTACTCAATGGCGGGCAGCAGGGGCGCGCAGGTTTCCTACAACCCGACGACAGTTTCAACGGTGTGCTGCCGTCAGACATCGCCATCCTTGTGCGCGACGGCAAAGAGGCCCAGGCCGTGCGCGCCGAGTTGGCCGCCCGTGGTGTGCGCAGTGTTTACCTGTCGGATAAAGACTCGGTGTTTGCCGCCCAGGAAGCCCATGACCTGTTGGCCTGGCTCAAAGCCTGCGCCGAACCGGATGTCGAGCGACCCCTGCGCGCCGCGCTGGCGTGTGTCACCCTCAACCTGTCACTGCCCGAGCTTGAGCGTCTGAACCAGGACGAACTGGCGTGGGAAACCCGCGTGATGCAGTTCCGTGGCTACCGCGCAATCTGGCGCAGCCAAGGTGTGCTGCCGATGCTGCGGCGTCTGCTGCACGACTTCAAACTGCCGCAAACCCTGATCGCTCGCAGCGATGGCGAACGTGTGCTGACCAACCTGCTGCACCTGAGTGAACTGTTGCAACAGGCGGCCTCGGAACTCGACGGCGAACAGGCCCTGATTCGTCACTTGGCCGAGCATCTGGCGTTGTCCGGCCAGGCGGGCGAAGAACAGATTCTGCGCCTTGAAAGTGACGAGCAACTGGTCAAGGTGGTGACCATCCACAAGTCCAAGGGCCTTGAGTACGACCTGGTGTTCCTGCCCTTTATCTGCTCGGCAAAACCGGTGGACGGCAGTCGATTGCCCCTTCACTACCACGATGAAAACGGAAAATCCCAAGTCAGCTTGCGCCCGACCGCCGAGTTGATCGCCCAGGCCGATGACGAGCGCCTCGCCGAAGACCTGCGCTTGTTCTACGTCGCCCTGACCCGCGCCAAACACGCCTGTTGGCTTGGCGTTGCCGACCTCAAGCGTGGCAACAGCAACAGTTCGGTATTGCACCTGTCGGCTTTGGGCTACCTGCTTGGCGGCGGTGCATCCCTCGGCGAATCGGCTGGCCTGGCGCGCTGGTTGCTGGATCTGCAGGACGGCTGCCCGGCCATTCATTACGCGCTAGTACCCGACGCGCAAGACACCCTGTTCCATCCACCTCGCAACGAGGCCACCTTGCTCGCGCCCTTGCTGCCCACGCGCAAGGCTGCCGAAAACTGGTGGATCGCCTCCTACAGCGCCCTGCGCATCGGCGACAGCATGAGCGCCGCGATGCCAGAGGCACCGGAAAGCCCGCAAGCCCAGAAGCTGTTCGATGACGAACGCCTAGACCCCGATGCACCGCGTGAAGTGGCGGCGTCTGGCGGCGATATTCACCGTTTCCCACGCGGGCCGAACCCGGGCACCTTCCTCCATGGCCTGCTTGAATGGGCTGGCGGGGAGGGCTTCAACGCCTCCCCACACGACATCGAAAAAGCCGTAGGCGCCCGCTGCAATCGCCGCAATTGGGAAGGCTGGATTCCCACGCTCAGCAGCTGGCTAGGGCATCTGCTGCAAACACCGTTGCCAGTCGAAAAGGGTCACGTCAGCCTCAGCGACCTGCAGCAGTTCCAGGTCGAAATGGAATTCTGGTTCGCCAGCCACAAGGTCGACGTACTCGCCCTCGACAAACTGGTGTGCCAATACACCCACAACGGCGTGTCCCGTGTCGCCGCCGAGCCGGTGCTGCTCAACGGTATGTTTAAGGGCTTTATCGACTTGACCTTCGAACACGACGGTCGCTACTACGTGGCCGATTACAAATCCAACTGGCTGGGCCCCGACGATTTGGCCTACACCCAGGAGGCCATGGAACAGTCGATCCTCGATCATCGATATGACCTGCAATACGTGCTTTACCTACTGGCCCTGCATCGCCAGCTCAAGGCGCGCCTTCCGGGTTACGACTACGATCGCCATGTTGGCGGTGCGCTGTACCTATTCCTGCGTGGCACTCTGTCCAGCAGCCAGGGCGCGTATTTCACCCGCCCGCCACGGGAACTGATCGAAGGCTTGGACCTGCTGTTCCAGGGCAAACCCATCCCACCCAAGGTTGAGCCCGCCTGGGAACAAGGAGTGCTGCTATGAGCCTGTCGCCGCTACCGCTTGAGGCGTTGCTGCCTCTGAGCCGCGCCGCTGACCTGGTGCAACTGCTGGAACGTTGGGTTGATCGCGGTTGGCTACGCGCCCTGGACAAAGCCTTCGTCGGCTTCCTCTACGAACTCGACCCACAGGCCGACCCATTGGTGCTGCTGGCGGCGGCCTTGACCAGCCACCAATTGGGCCACGGTCACGTGTGCCTCGACCTGTTCGAAACCCTCAAGGCGCCCGATTTCGCGCTGTCCTTGCCACCCGAAGGCGACCTGCAAACCGGCGCCATGTTGCTGCCGTCCCAATTGCTCGAAGGCTTGGACGGCGCCCACTGGTGCCATGCCCTGGCGTCCAGCCAGTTGGTCGCGCTGGCGGTCGATGGCAGCGAGTCGGCCCAAAGCCGCCCACTGGTGCTGTCTGGCAAACGCCTGTACCTGCGTCGCTATTGGACCTACGAGCGGCGCATCGACACGGCTTTGCGCCTGCGCCTTGCCACCCAGGAAAACGTCGCCGCCGACCTGCCTCAACGCCTGAACAACCTGTTCGATCAGCCGCCACCCGATGGCGTGATCGACTGGCAAAAACTCGCCTGCGCTCTGGCCACGCGCGGTGCATTCAGCATCGTCACCGGCGGCCCTGGCACCGGCAAGACCACCACGGTGGTGCGTCTGCTTGCATTGCTGCAAGCGCCTGCCGTGGAAACCGGCAGCCCGCTGCGTATACGCCTGGCGGCGCCGACGGGTAAAGCGGCTGCGCGCCTCACCGAATCCATCAGCCAGCAAGTGCAGTCGTTGACCGTGCCCGACACCGTGCGGGAAAAAATCCCCACCCAAGTCACCACCGTTCACCGTCTGTTGGGCAGCCGCCCGGGCACCCGTCACTTCCGTCATCACATCGGCAACCCGTTGCCCCTGGATGTGCTGGTGGTGGACGAAGCCTCGATGATCGACCTGGAAATGATGGCCAACCTGCTGGACGCGCTGCCGCCCCACGCACGCCTGGTTTTGCTGGGCGACAAGGACCAACTCGCCTCAGTGGAAGCGGGCGCCGTGCTCGGTGACTTGTGCCGCGACGCCGAAGCCGGCTGGTACAGCCCCCACACCCGCCAATGGCTGCAAAACGTCAGTGGCGAAGACCTCAGTACCAGCGGCCTGCAGGAAGACCTCGACAACAGCCACCCGCTGGCCCAGCAAGTGGTGATGCTGCGCTACTCGCGCCGTTTCGGCGAAGGCAGCGGCATTGGCCAACTGGCACGCTGGGTCAACCAGATGAACGCGGATGAGGCGCGCAAACTATTACGCGCCGGCAGCCATAAAGACCTGTTCTGCGTCAGCCTCAAGGGCGAGCACGACCACGCCCTTGAGCGCCTGGTACTGGACGGGCAGGGCAGCGACGGCGCTCAGGGTTATCGCTATTACCTCAGCTTGCTGCACAGCGCGCGCCCATCCCTCGACACCCCGCGTGAAAGCGAGGCGTGGACCCACTGGGCGCAGCAACTGCTGCAAGCCTTCGATGCGTTCCAGTTGCTGTGCGCGGTGCGTAAGGGCCCGTGGGGCGTGGAAGGGCTCAACCTGCGCATCACCGCGGCCTTGCGCAAAGTGCGGCTGATTGAAGGCGACGAGCACTGGTACGAAGGCCGCCCAGTGCTGATGACCCGCAACGATTACGGGCTGGGCTTGATGAACGGCGATATCGGCATCGCCCTCAAGCTGCCCGAAAGCGACGGCGGCCCCCAGGTGCTGCGCGTGGCGTTCCCGCGCAATGACGGCCAGGGCGGCGTGCGTTTTGTGCTGCCCAGCCGTCTCAACGATGTGGAGACCGTGTACGCCATGACGGTGCACAAATCCCAGGGTTCGGAGTTCACCCACACTGCGCTGATCCTGCCGGACGCATTGAACCCGGTGCTGACCAAAGAGCTGATCTACACCGGCATCACCCGGGCCAAGCGCTGGTTCAGCCTGATCGAACCCCGTGGTGGCGTGTTTGAAGAAGCCGTGCGGCGCAAGGTCAAACGCTTGAGCGGGTTGATGCTGGAGTTGGGCGGAGAGTCAGAAATATCTGACGCTGTGCTATCGTTGCGGCATCACTCCTAAAACACCTGAGAGAAACGCTGCATGAACGTGGCTGTCTCGCCTACAGAGCGCAGTTTGAGCTGGAGACGCATGCTGCTGGTGGCGTTCCTGTGTGTGTTCGCACCACATGCCTTTGCCCAAGCGCCGGCCCCTGCCGGCGCTGCCGATCACCGGGCGCAGGCCGTCACCCAAGTGGTACTCGGCATCCTCAGTTATGCCCGTTGGCCGGTGGAACCTGCGCAACTGCGGTTGTGCATCGTCGGGCCGACCCAATACACCGATGACCTGGTCAAAGGCACCACCCAGGCCACCGGCCGTCCGGTGGTGGTGCAACGCCTGTTGGCCGATCACCCCGACATCGTGCGGGCGTGCGATGCCGTGTACATCGGCAAGCTCAGCGCCGATGAGCGCAGCCAACTGTTTGCCTCATTGATCGGCCACCCGGTGCTCAGCATCAGCGAGGGTGGCGACCAGTGCACCGTGGGCAGCCTGTTTTGCCTGCGTGTCGGCGATGAGCAAGTGTCGTTCGAGGTCAACCTCGACTCCGTGGCCCGCAGCGGCGTGCGCATTCATCCCAGTGTGCTGCAACTGTCCCGTCGTCGAGCCCCAACCTCATGACCGCCGTGAACGTGCGACCGACGCTGCGCTCGGTCATCGGCCGGGGGCACTTGATTCTCGCACTGGTGGCGGTGACCCTGGCCAGTGTGTCCCTGACCTTGCTTGGTGTATTGGCGCTGCGGGTCTATGCCGAGCACAACCTGCACCTGATCGCCCGCTCCATCAACTACACCGTCGAAGCGGCGGTGGTGTTCAATGACAGCGCAGCGGCCACCGAGGCCCTGAGCCTGATCGCCTCCACTGAGGAAGTGGCCCAGGCCGAAGTCTTCGATGCCAGCGGCAAGTTGCTGGCGCACTGGACGCGCCCGGAAAACGACATGCTCTCGCGGGTTGAGTTGGGGCTGGCGCATGCCTTGCTCGAACAGCCCATCAGCCAGCCGATCCTGCATCAAGGGCGGGTCATCGGCAGCATCCACTTGACCGGTCACGGTGGTAGCCTGTTGCGCTTTTTGCTCAGCGGCCTGGCCGGGATCCTGATCTGCACCGCACTCAGCGCCTGGGTGGCGCTGGTCCTGGCACGGCGCCTGTTGCGCGGCATCACCGGCCCCTTGCAGAGCCTTGCCGCCGTGGCTCACGCCGCTCGCAGCGAGCGCGATTTCGACCGCCGCGTGCCACCGGCGCAGATCGCCGAGCTGCACAGCCTGGGCAGCGACTTCAACGCGCTGTTGGGCGAAATGGAAGCCTGGCAAAGCCACCTGCAAAGTGAAAACGAAAGCCTCGCTCACCAAGCCAACCACGACAGCCTCACCGGTTTGCCCAACCGCGCATTCTTTGAAGGCCGCTTGATACGTGCGCTGCGCAGTGCCGCGAAGGCCAAGGAGCAGCTTGCGGTGTTGTACCTCGACAGCGACCGTTTCAAAGAGATCAACGACAATTTCGGCCATGCCGCCGGCGATGCTGTATTGGTGGCCGTCGCCGACCGCGTGCGTGCGCAACTGCGTGAAGATGACCTGGTGGCGCGCCTGGGCGGCGACGAGTTCGCGATCCTGCTGGCGCCGCTGCACAAGCTCGAAGATGCCCAACGCATCGCCGACAACATCATCGCCAGCATGGACATGCCCATACCTGTACCCGGCAATGCCCAGGTGTTGACCTCCCTCAGTATCGGTATCGCGATCTACCCCGATCATGGCGCCACGCCCGGCACCTTGCTCAATGCCGCCGACGCGGCGATGTACCAATCTAAACGCTCGTCCCTGGGCGGCCAGCAAACGGCAGAGTCGGAGACTCCCGTCGTCAATGTTCAACACAGGAGTTGACCCCTTGTTCTCGACCGCGCGTTTTATGTTTATCGCCCTGCTGGTAACACTGCTCGCCCTCGGCGGCTGCCAGACAGCGCCGCCCAAAGGCCTGACCCCGGCGCAGATCGCCGTGCTGCAACAGCAAGGCTTTGAACTGACCGATGAAGGCTGGGCATTTGGCTTGTCTGGCAAAGTGTTGTTTGGCAGTGACGTCGAGACGCTCAACAAACCCAGTACCGATATCGTCGAGCGCATCGGCAAGGCCTTGCTTGGCGTGGGTATCGAACGGGTACGCGTGGACGGTCACACCGACGCCTCGGGCAAGGAAATGTACAACCAACAACTGTCCCTGCGCCGTGCCAAAAGCGTGGCGACGGTGCTCAAGGGTGTGGGTATGAAAGAAGAAAACATCCAACTGCGCGGCCTGGGCAGCAGCGAACCGGTGGCGGCGAACACCACGGCGGCGGGGCGTACGGAGAACCGGCGGGTGTCGATTGTGGTGATTGCGGACTGAGCTGGCCCCTCATTGCCAGATTGAAATGCAGTCCAAATGTGGGAGCGAGCAAGCCCGCTCCCACATTTGGCCCTCACAGTCAGTCGGCAAAGCGCATTTCCCGCGTCTGCCCCATCAACAACCCCTGGTTCTGCTCCGTCACTTCCCTGATGTAATCCCACAACAACGTAATCCGCTTCAACTTCCTCAAATCCTCCCGGCAGTACATCCAGAACTGCCGCGTCAGCGTGATCTCCTCCCCCAGCACCGGTAATAACCGCGGGTCCTGTGCCGCCAGAAAGCACGGCAGTATCGCCAGCGACCGGCCCTGTTGCGCCGCCACGTACTGCGCAATCACGCTGGTACTGCGCAGGCTGGCGCTGGCGCCAGGCACCACGTTGGCCAGGTACAGCAACTCCGAGCTGAACGCCAAATCATCCACGTAGCTGATAAACGGATGCTCAGCCAAGTCCGCCGGGCGTTGGATGGGCGGGTGTTGGTCGAGGTATTCCTGGGTGGCGTACAGCTGCAACGTGTAGTCGCACAGCTTGCAGCACACGTAGGGCCCGTGTTCCGGGCGTTCCAGGGCGATAACGATGTCGGCTTCGCGCTTGGACAGGCTGATGAAGTGGGGCAGGGGCAGGATGTCTACCGAGATCGCCGGGTAGGTGTCGACGAAGTGGCTCAGTTGCGGGGTGATGAAGAAGCTGCCAAAACCCTCGGTGCAGCCCATGCGCACATGCCCGGACAACGCCACGCCGGAGCCGGAGACTTGCTCGCAGGCCATGTGCAAGGTGCTTTCGATGGACTCGGCGTAGCCCAGCAAACGTTGGCCCTCGGTGGTGAGGACGAAGCCGTTGGTCCGGGATTTTTCGAACAGCAGCGTGCCGAGGGACACTTCCAGCGAACTGATGCGCCGCGACACCGTTGTGTAGTCCACTGCCAGGCGCTTGGCGGCCACGCTGGCCTTGCGGGTGCGGGCCACCTCGAGGAAAAACTTTAGGTCATCCCAGTTCAGGGACCCCAACGATGTGATGTTTTTTTGCATATTGGACCGGCTTTTATGTGCGTTCTTATTAGAGATTTGCACATCTATACTCCAAAAACAGTCCGAACGCCTCATTCCCAAGGCGGTTACGCGCCTTGTCTCTGCATAAATATAAGATTTGGAGACCACATGAACGCTTCTGCCGATATTTCCGTACAACAGGTCAAGTTGCTCATCAACGGCGAGTGGGTCGAGTCCAAGACCACCGAGTGGCAAGACATCGTCAACCCCGCCACCCAAGAAGTACTGGCCAAAGTCCCATTTGCCACGGCCGATGAAGTCAACGCCGCCATCGACGCCGCCCATCGCGCCTTCCAGACCTGGAAGCTGACGCCCATCGGCGCGCGCATGCGCATCATGCTCAAGCTGCAAGCCTTGATCCGCGAACACTCCAAGCGCATCGCCGTGGTCCTCAGCAACGAGCAAGGCAAGACCATTGCCGATGCCGAAGGCGACATTTTCCGTGGCCTGGAAGTGGTGGAACACGCGTGCTCCATCGGCACCTTGCAGATGGGCGAGTTCGCCGAGAACGTCGCCGGTGGCGTCGACACCTACACCCTGCGCCAACCTATCGGCGTGTGTGCCGGCATCACCCCGTTCAACTTCCCGGCAATGATTCCGCTGTGGATGTTCCCGATGGCGATTGCCTGCGGCAATACCTTCGTGCTCAAGCCGTCCGAACAAGACCCGCTGTCGACCCTGCTGCTGGTGGAACTGGCGCTGGAAGCCGGTGTGCCGGCGGGTGTGCTCAACGTGGTGCATGGCGGCAAGGACGTGGTGGATGCGCTGTGCACCCACAAAGACATCAAGGCGGTGTCCTTTGTCGGCTCGACGGCCGTGGGCACGCATGTCTACGACTTGGCCGGTAAACACGGCAAGCGCGTGCAGTCGATGATGGGCGCCAAGAACCACGCCGTGGTGCTACCGGATGCCAACCGCGAACACACCCTCAATGCCCTGGTGGGTGCCGGTTTTGGCGCGGCGGGCCAGCGTTGCATGGCCACCTCGGTGGTGGTGCTGGTGGGCGCGTCCAAGCAATGGCTGCCGGATCTGAAAGCGCTGGCGCAAAAGCTCAAGGTCAATGCGGGCAGCGAAGCGGGCACCGATGTCGGCCCGGTGATCTCCAAACGTGCCAAGGCACGCATCCTGGACTTGATCGAAAGCGGTGTGAAAGAAGGCGCCAAGCTGGAGCTGGACGGTCGCGACATCAAGGTGCCGGGCTTTGAACAAGGTAACTTCGTTGGCCCCACGTTGTTCTCCGGCGTGACCACGGAGATGCAAATCTACACCCAGGAAATCTTCGGCCCGGTACTGGTGGTGATCGAAGTCGCGACCCTCGATGAAGCCATCGCCCTGGTCAACGCCAACCCGTTTGGCAATGGCACCGGCCTGTTCACCCAGAGCGGGGCGGCGGCGCGTAAGTTCCAGAGCGAAATCGACGTGGGCCAGGTGGGCATCAACATCCCGATCCCGGTGCCGGTGCCGTTTTTCAGCTTCACCGGTTCCCGTGGTTCCAAGCTCGGCGACCTCGGCCCGTACGGCAAGCAAGTGGTGCAGTTCTACACCCAGACCAAGACCGTCACCAGCCGCTGGTTCGACGACGACACGGTCAACGATGGCGTCAACACCACCATCAACCTGCGCTGATTCCGGGAGATCATCATGAAGATCGCATTTATTGGTTTGGGCAACATGGGCGCGCCCATGGCCCGTAACCTGATCAAGGCTGGCCACGCGCTGAACCTGTTCGACCTCAACCAGGTCGTGCTCAAGGAACTGGCCGAGTTGGGCGGCACCATCAGTGACTCACCGCGTGATGCGTCGAGCGGCGCAGAGCTGGTGATCACCATGCTGCCGGCTGCGGCTCATGTGCGCAGCGTGTGGCTGGGTGAAGACGGCGTGCTGGCGGGCATCGGCCAAGGCGTACCGGCAGTGGATTGCAGCACCATCGATCCGCAGACCATCCGCGATGTGGCTGCTGCTGCGACCAAGCAAGGTGTGGCCGTGGCCGATGCGCCGGTATCTGGCGGTACGGGCGGCGCCCAGGCTGGCACGTTGACCTTTATGGTCGGCGCCACCCCGGACCTGTTCGCCACCCTGCAACCGGTGCTGGCGCAGATGGGCCGCAATATTGTGCACTGCGGTGATGTGGGCACCGGGCAAATTGCCAAGATCTGCAACAACCTGCTGCTGGGTATCAGCATGGTCGGTGTCAGCGAAGCCATGGCGTTGGGCGATGCATTGGGCATCGACACCCAGGTGCTCGCGGGGATTATCAACAGCTCCACCGGGCGGTGCTGGAGTTCCGATACCTACAACCCATGGCCGGGCGTGATCGAAACCGCGCCGTCATCGCGGGGTTATACCGGGGGGTTTGGTGCCGACCTGATGCTCAAGGATTTGGGGCTTGCCACCGAGGCGGCGCGTCAAGTGCACCAACCGGTGATCCTCGGCGCCGTGGCGCAACAGTTGTACCAATCGATGAGTCAGCGCGGGGAGGGGGGAAAGGACTTCTCGGCAATCATCAACAGCTACCGCAAACCGTAGGAGCGGAGCTTGCCCGCGAAAAACCTGAGGGCAACGCGCTCATCCTGGATGAGCGCGTTTTTGTTGACGATCTTCGCGAGCAAGCTCGCTCCTACAGTGGCGTTGCGGGGTCAGGCGAAGACGAAGTACTTACGCACAGTCTCAACCACTTCCCACGTTCCCTTCATCCCTGGCTCCACCACAAAGATATCTCCAGCCCGCAAATGGATCGGCTCCAGGCCCTCTGGGGTGATGATGCAGTAGCCTTCCTGGAAGTGACAGTATTCCCACTTCACGTAATCCACATACCACTTGCCCGGTGTGCAGATCCAGGTGCCCATGATCTTGCTGCCGTCTTCGCTGGTGTAGGCGTTGAGGTTGACGGTGTGCGGGTCGCCTTCGAGTTTTTCCCATTTGCAGGCATCCAGGACCGGCAGTGGGTGGGTGTCGCGCAGTACGGTGATGGGCTTGGACATGATGTCTCCGAGGCAGGGAATGCAAAGATGCACCCTAAGGCCTCGGGCGTGGTGACAGTGGTCTGAACTCGACATCGGGATGTCCAGAAGCGCTGCATGCGATCCCCTTGCACTCAGCGCTCCCACATGGGTTATTGGGTTGCAGCGACTGTCGTGTTTCTCACCCGCAACCGATAAGCAATGTAGATAATTCCTACCCACACCGGCATCGCAAACACCGAATTGCGAATGCCCGGAATCGCCAGCATCACGCTGATGATCACCACCATGAACGCCAGGCACAGGTAGTTGCTGAACGGGAACCAGAAGGTCTTGAACGATGGCGTCACGCCCTGCTCGCCCATAGCCTTGCGGAACTTGATGTGGGTGATGCTGATCAGCGCCCAGTTGATCATCAGCGAGGCGACCACCAGTGCAAACAACAGCTCCAGAGCACTCTGCGGTGCTACGTAGTTGACCACCACGCACAGCATGGTCACCAACGCCGACACCGCCAAGGCCCGCAGCGGCACGCCTTGTTTGTTCAGCTTCATCAGCGCTTTGGGCGCATCGCCCTGTTCAGCCAGGCCGAACAGCATGCGGCTGTTGCAGTACACGCCGCTGTTGTACACCGACAGCGCCGCCGTCAGCACCACGAAGTTGAGGATGTGGGCGGCGGTGTCATTACCGATCAGCGAGAAGATCTGCACAAACGGGCTGCCGCTGTAGGCATCGCCCGACGCGCCGAGGGTTTGCAGCAACTGGTCCCACGGGTACAGCGACAGCAGCACGGTCAGGGCGCCGACGTAGAAAATCAGGATGCGGTACACCACCTGGTTGATAGCTTTGGGGATCACCTTGCGCGGCTCGCTGGCCTCGGCGGCGGTGATGCCCACCAGCTCCAGGCCACCGAACGAAAACATGATGAATGCCATGGCCATCAACAGCCCCATGCCGCCATTGGGGAAGAACCCGCCGTGGCTCCACAGGTTGCTGATGGACGCCTGCGGGCCACCGGTGCCGCTGAACAGCAGGTAGCAGCCGAGCAGGATCATGCCGATAATCGCCACCACCTTGATGATGGCGAACCAGAACTCCGCCTCACCGAAGAACTTCACGTTCAGGGTGTTGATCAGGTTGACCGCCGCAAAGAACACCAGCGCGCTGACCCAGGTCGGGATCTCGGGCCACCAGAACTGGATGTACTTGCCCACCGCCGTCAGTTCGGCCATGCCCACCAGCACATACAGTACCCAGTAGTTCCAGCCCGACAGGAAGCCCGCATAACCGCCCCAGTATTTGTGGGCGAAGTGGCTGAACGAGCCGGCCACCGGCTCTTCGACAATCATTTCGCCGAGCTGGCGCATCATCAGGAATGCAATGAAGCCTGCGATCGCGTACCCCAGGATCATCGACGGGCCGGCTGACTTGAGTACACCCGCCGAGCCGAGGAACAACCCCGTACCAATCGCCCCTCCCAAGGCGATCAGTTGAATATGCCGGTTCTTCAGGCCCCGCTTGAGGCCTACCGGGTTAACCATGTCATCCGCCATTAACGTTACCTTCTACTTTTTTCGCGAGGGTGATGCACACCGCATCTGCCCCAAGAACTGCTGAGGGGGCAGATATTACTCCGGGTAACCTGTTCGTAACACCGTGGCGCGCAGTGTTTACGTCACTTGGCCAGCGCCGTCAGTAGCGCGGCGGCGTAGGCGGGGAGCTGTTCGAACGCGCGGGCGCACAGCAGCAGCTTTCGGCAGGCCCACTCTTCACGCAGTGGCTGGGCCTTGAAGCGGCTCTCCAATGGCCAGCGCTCCAACGCCGCTTGGGGCACGATACCCAGGCCGGCGCCACCGGCGACCATGCGGATCAAGCCGTCAAAACCCTCGGCGCGGATACGCGTCTGCAAGCGAAAGCCTGCATGCAGCGCTTGCTCCTCCAGGTACACCGAGAGCGCGCTGTTGGCGGTGAGGCCTACGTAGTCGTGTTGCAGGCTGTCGATGAAGCTTGCGTTTTGGGCCGCCAGTGGATGATCCAGCGGCATGATCAGCACCAGCGGGTCATCGCGAAAGGGCAGGGTTTGCAAGCCGTGAGTATCCACCGCGTCGGAAATGATCCCCAGGTCTGCCGTACCCTGGCGCAAAGCTTGGGTGATACGCAGGCTCGGCAGCTCCTGCAGGTCGATATCGAGGTTGGGATGCTCACGCAGAAAGCCCGCCAGCAGTTCGGGCAAGTATTCGCTGAGGGCGGTGGTGTTGCACAGCAGGCGCACCTGGCCCTTGATGCCCTTGGCGTATTCCGCCAGGTCCTGTTGCAGATGCTCAGCCTGTTGCAACAGCAGGCGGGCATGACGGGCCAGGGCAATGCCGGCGGGTGTTGGGGTGACGCCACGGCGGCCGCGTTCGAGGAGGTCGATACCCAGTGAGGCTTCCAATGCGCGGATGCGGGCACTGGCGGCCGCCAGGGATAAATGACTGCGGGCGGCCCCGGCGGTGATGTTGCCGGTATCGAGGGTGTGCAGGTAGAGGCGCAGGTCGGTCAGGTCAAAGTGCATGGCTGGAATTCTCGGGTGGTAGAACTGGCCTCTTCGCGAGCAAGCCCGCTCCCACAATTGACCGAGTTCCAACATGAAAATGCGGTCGAATGTGGGAGCGGGCTTGCTCGCGAAGACGGCCTCAGCCTCACACAAAACAAGAGGCTGCCTCAGTATATGGCGAATTTCCAATCCAGCCCCAACCCCGCACAATCCCCCCATGAATACCTTCCTAGCGTTCTACCAAGACATCGGCCCAGCCCTGACTATGCTGGTGTTCGGCACCTTCCTGCTGGCCGGCACGGTCAAAGGCGTGATCGGCCTGGGCCTGCCCACCGTCGCTATGGGCTTGCTCGGCCTGGCTATGCTGCCGGCGCAGGCTGCGGCGCTGTTGATCATTCCCTCAACGATCACCAACCTCTGTCAACTGGCCTTCGGCGGCCACCTGAGTGGTTTGCTCAAACGCCTGTGGCCGATGTTGCTGCTGATTTTCATCGGCACCGGGCTCGGTACCCTGTGGTTGGGCATGAGCGGCGGCGGCTGGGTGGTTCACGCGTTGGGCGGCGCATTGCTGGTGTATGCGCTGAGCGGATTGTTCCTACCTACCTTCAAGGTAAAAGCCGAAACCGAACGCTGGCTGGGGCCGCTGTGCGGGCTTGTCACCGGCATCATCACCTCGGCCACCGGCGTGTTCGTGATCCCGGCAGTGCCTTATCTGCAAGCCTTGGGTTTGAACCGCGATCAATTGGTGCAGGCATTGGGGTTGTCGTTCACCGTCTCGACCCTGGCCTTGGCCGCTGGGCTGGCTTGGCGTGGCAGCCTGGGCGGCGGCGCATTCAATGCTTCGCTGCTGGCGCTGGTGCCCGCGTTGCTGGGCATGTGGCTGGGCCAGGTTGTGCGTCAACGGATCAGTGCGGTGTTATTCAAGCGTGTGTTTTTTATCGGCATGGCACTGTTGGGCGGCCATCTGCTGATCAGTGGTTAATAATCACATCTGCATTCGTGCATTTTGATCAAATGTATTTTGCCGCACCACCGCTTATTCCGAAGGGCCAAGGTCGATAGTCTGCGTCCAGACATTTTCAACCTCTGGACACCCTCCCATGAAAAAAGTACTCCTGCTCAACGGCGGCAAACAGTTCGCCCACTCCGATGGCCGCTACAACACCACCCTGCATGACACCGCCGTGGCCGTGCTTGACCGTGGCGGTATCGACGTCAAGGTCACCCATATCGACGCAGGCTACGACGTGGCCGAAGAAGTTGCCAAGTTCCTCTGGGCCGACGTGATCATCTACCAGATGCCCGGCTGGTGGATGGGCGCACCGTGGATCGTCAAGAAGTACATCGATGAAGTCTTCACCGAAGGCCACGGCAGCCTGTATGCCAGCGACGGTCGCACCCGTTCCGACGCCTCGCAGAAATACGGCAGTGGCGGCCTGGTCCAAGGCAAGCAGTACATGCTGTCGCTGACCTGGAACGCACCGCAGCAAGCCTTTGACGACCCGACTGACTTCTTCGAAGCCAAGGGCGTGGACGCCGTGTACTTCCCGTTCCACAAGGCCAATGAGTTCCTCGGCATGACCGGCCTGCCGACCTTCCTGTGCGTGGACGTGATGAAACGCCCGGCCATCGAAGCCGACGTGGCGCGCTACGAGCAGCATCTGGCGCAGGTGTTCAGCCTCTCGGTGTAAGCTGCTGCAAACCGATAACGAGGAGCGCCTGTGAAAGCCCGATCCGACGAGCTACAAATCTTCGTCAGCGTGATCGAGTGCGGCTCGATTTCCGCCGCGGCCGAGCAGGTTGGGCAGACGCCCTCGGCAGTCAGCCGCACCTTGTCGCGCCTGGAAGCCAAGCTCGACACCACGCTGATCAACCGCACCACGCGGCGCATGGACCTGACCGAAGAGGGCAAGTACTTCTTCGAACAGGCCAAGGTGATCTTGGCGCAGATGGAAGAGTTGGAAGAACGCCTGTCGTCACGCCAGAAAAAACCGGCGGGGCGGCTGCGTATCAACGCGGCTGTGCCGTTCATGCTGCATGGGATCGTGCCGTACATTGCTGAGTTTCGTCGCTTGTACCCAGAGATCCAGCTGGAGCTGAACAGCGATGACTTGATCATCGACCTGCTGGAGCAGAGCACCGATATTGCGATCCGCATCGGTGTGCTCGCCGACTCCACCTTGCATGCTCGCTCCCTGGGCTGCACGCCGCTGCATATCCTCGCCAGCCCTGCGTACATCGAACAATTCGGCGCGCCGACCACGGTGGCCGAGTTGGCCGATCACACTTTGCTCGGCTTTAGCCAAACTGAAACCCTCAACCACTGGCCGCTGCGGCATGTGGAAGGTGACCGTTGGCTGATCCAGCCGAGTGTTTCTGCGTCCAGCGGTGAAACCGTGCGTCAGTTGGCGCTGGAAGGGCAGGGCATTTGCTGCCTGTCGAACTTCATGACCATCGACGACATCGATGCCGGCCGCCTGGTGCCGGTGCTGGAAGGGTTCAACAGCGGTTATCGCCAGCCGATCCACGCGGTGTTTTATCGCAACTCGCAGTTGGCGTTGCGCATCCAGTGCTTCCTGGACTTTATCCAGGCCAAGCTGGCGCGGTATGCCTGCTGATTCGTGACCCTCGCGCAAGAGTGAATTGGGCGCCAGGGGCTTATTCGTCAGGGAGGTGGCCTTGATACTGGAGCCATCACTTACCCACTCAGGAGAGCCCTCCATGAACGTATTCGTTACCGGCGCTGCAGGTTTTATCGGCGGTTCCATTGCCACCGGCCTGGTCCAGGCTGGCCACAGCGTGACCGGTCTGGTGCGCAGCACCGAGCAAGCCGCTGAAATGACCGCCCTCGGGATCACCCCGGTGATTGGCACCCTGGACGACGCTGCTGTACTGACCGAGCAAGCGCAAAAGGCCGATGCCGTGATCAACGCCGCCAGCAGCGACCATCGTGCGGCAGTGGAAACCTTGCTGGCGGCGCTGAAAGGCTCGAACAAGCCGTTCCTGCACACCAGCGGTTCGAGCATCGTGGGGGATGCGTCGGGCGGTAAATCCAGCGACGTTATCTATTTTGAAGATAACCTGCCGGAACCCACCGTCGACAAAGCCGCCCGCGTGGCGATCGACAACCTGATCCTCGCCGCCGCCAACGACGGCGTGAATTCGGCAGTGATCTGCAACACCCTGATCTACGGCCACAGCCTGGGCGTGAAACGTGACAGCGTGCAATTGCCGCGCTTGCTCAAACAGGCGCGCAAAAGTGGCGTGGTGCGACATGTGGGGACGGGGCAGAACATCTGGTCCAACGTGCATATTGAGGATGTGGTGGCGTTGTATCTGTTGGCGCTTGAGAAGAACGTGCCGGGCACGTTCTACTTTGTCGAAAGCAGTGAAGCGGCGTTTATCGACATGACCACGGCGATTGCCGAAGCCTTGAACCTGGGTCAACCGCAAGATTGGCCTTTAGCCGAAGCTGAGGCTGAGTGGGGTTATGAGATGGCCAACTATGGTTTGGGTTCCAATAGCCGGGTGCGCGGTAAGCATGCCCGAGAGTTGTTGGGATGGGCGCCGCAGCGCACATCGGTAGTCGAGTGGATTCGCCGCGAGATGGTTTGATGTTCGCTTGAGACCGAGTGGCCTTCATCGCAGGCAAGCCAGCTCCCACATTTGAATGTATTCACAAATCGAAATGTGGGAGCTGGCTTGCCTGCGAAAGGCGCGACTCGGTCCCCCAGACTAGCCCCAACCTCCTCAATTCCGTACCATCCCCCGCCTTATCCCCCGCATTACCCTGGTACCTCATGAACCTCACCCGTCTGCGCGCCGATGCCCTGGCTGGCCTCACCACGTCGTTTGCGTTGCTGCCCGAATGCATCGCCTTTGCCCTGGTGGCCCACCTCAACCCGCTGATGGGGCTCTACGGCGCCTTTATCATCTGCACCCTCACCGCGTTGTTCGGCGGCCGGCCGGGCATGGTCTCGGGTGCGGCGGGCTCGATGGCAGTGGTGATCGTCGCGCTGGTGGTGCAACACGGCGTCGAGTACTTGCTGGCCACGGTGCTGCTGGGCGGGTTGATCATGATTGCCTTCGGCCTGCTGCGCCTGGGCAAGCTGGTGCGCATGGTGCCGCACCCGGTGATGCTGGGGTTCGTCAACGGCTTGGCGATCATCATCGCGCTGGCGCAACTGGAGCACTTCAAAAGCGGTGAGCACTGGCTCAGCGGCACGCCGTTGTACGTGATGATCGCCCTGGTGCTGGTGACCATGGCTATCGTCTACCTGCTGCCGCGCCTCACCCGCGCCGTGCCACCGGCACTGGTGGCGATCCTTGGCGTGGGCCTGGCGGTGTACCTGTTGGGCCTGCCTACTCGCACCTTGGGCGACATGGCCCACATCGCTGGCGGTTTGCCGACGTTCGCGCTGCCACAAATCCCCTGGACCCTGGAAACCCTCGGCATCATCGCGCCGTATGCGTTTCTGATGGCCATGGTCGGCCTGCTGGAAACCCTGCTCACCCTCAACCTTACCGACGAAATCACCGAGACCCGTGGCTACCCCGACCGCGAAAGCGTGGCCCTGGGCGCGGCAAACATGGTCTCGGGTGTGTTCGGCGGCATGGGTGGTTGCGCGATGATCGGGCAAACCGTCATCAACCTGAGCTCCGGCGGGCGCGGGCGTTTCTCCGGGGTGTTTGCCGGGGTGATGATCCTGTTGTTCATCCTGTTTCTGTCGCCGTTTATCGAGCGTATTCCGCTGGCGGCGCTGGTGGGGGTGATGTTCGTGGTGTCCCAGCAGACGTTCGCCTGGGCCTCCTTGCGGGTGATCAACAAGGTGCCCCTCAACGATGTGCTGGTGATTATCGCGGTGACGGTGATCACCGTGTTTACCGACCTGGCTACGGCGGTGTTGTGCGGGATTGTGATTGCGGCGCTGAACTTTGCCTGGCAACAGGCGCGTGAGTTGTACGCCGATGAGCACTTGGAAGCGGATGGCAGCAAGCTGTATCGCCTGCACGGTACGTTGTTCTTCGCCTCGACTGCGCCGTTTCTGAACCAGTTCGACCCGGCCAATGACCCGGCTCAGGTGACGCTGGATTGCCGTCACCTGAGCTTTGTCGATTATTCAGCGATTGCGGCGCTGATGACCCTGCGCGAGCGCTATGCCAAGGCCGGCAAGCATCTGCGGGTGCTGCACTTGTCGGAGCGCTGCAAGAAGCTGCTCAAGCGCGCCAAGGTTCACCACGAATAACCTTGTAGGAGCGGGCTTGCCCGCGAAAATCGTCAACGATAACGCGGGCATTCTGCGTGTACGCGCGCATTCGGATTTTTCGCGAGCAAGCTCGCTCCTACAGATCACGGCCCAACCAGGTCTTCCAGTTCCTGGGCGCGGGTCTGGGTCATGTCCAGTACGCAACCGGAGCCATTGACCCGGTCGATGCTGCCGCCGGTTGCACTGCCCGCGAAGGCGCAATTGGCGTCACGGTACTTTATCCACAGGCGCTGCACGTCTTGCAGTTGCTGTTTGCGCGCGCCGTCCTGGGCGGCGAGGGCGGTCTTGTAGGCCGTGTTCAGGCGCTTGTCCTGCACCTTGGTTTCATTGGCATTGCAATTGACCATGTCGGCGGTGGTGTTGGCGGTGTTCATGCATTTTGTCAGCGCCGCGTTATCGGCCGCTGAGGCGGTGCCGCATAAGGCAAGAAGCAGAGCGCCAGCGGCAAGGGAGGTGCGAATCATGGTCGGTTTCCTGGGCGTGAGTGGATGCGCATTTTAAGACTGGATGGCGGCCGTTGAGTTTCCGACATCCTCTGATCTTCATGTAAGAACACCCTCCGAATTTTCATGCATGGCCGTCGGGCATATCCCAACGCGACAGCGCTTGTCTGTGGGCGAAACTTACTTTCATAAAAATTGAAAATACTCCTCAGGAATGATTTATGAGTTTCACAACCAATTCGACGTGACCCTTTCCGAGGAGTACCGCATGGCCGCATCACTGGGCTTCGGGCTATTGGCATACGCTGCCATTGCCATCATCGCTTTGATCGTGCTGATTGCACGTTACCGACTCAACCCGTTCATCGTGATCACCCTGGTGTCCATCGGCCTGGCGCTGACGGCCGGGATGCCGGCGGATACCATCATGAGCTCGTATGAGGCGGGCGTCGGCAAGACTCTGGGGCATATCGCCCTGGTGGTGGCACTGGGCACCATGCTTGGCAAGATGATGGCCGAGTCTGGCGGCGCCGAGCAGGTGGCACGCACGCTGATCAACCGCTTCGGCGAGCGCAATGCGCATTGGGCCATGGTGTGCATCGCGTTCCTGGTGGGCCTGCCGCTGTTTTTCGAGGTGGGTTTTGTCTTGCTGGTGCCGATTGCCTTTACCGTGGCGCGACGGGTGGGCGTGTCGATCCTGATGGTCGGCTTGCCCATGGTCGCCGGTTTGTCGGTGGTGCACGCGCTGGTGCCGCCGCACCCGGCAGCGATGATGGCGGTACTGGCGTACAACGCGTCGGTGGGGCAGACCGTGCTGTATGCGATTTTGATCGGCATTCCCACGGCGATCATCGCCGGCCCGGTGTACGCCAAATACATCGTGCCGCGTATTCACCTGCCGGCGGAAAACCCGCTGGAGCGCCAGTTTATCGAGCGCGAACCACGCACCCAGTTACCGAGTTTTGCCCTGACCATGGGCACCATTCTGTTGCCGGTGGTGCTGATGATGATCGGCGGTTGGGCCAATGTGATTTCCACGCCGGGCAGCGGTTTCAACCAGTTCCTGTTGTTTATCGGTAACTCGGTGATTGCGCTGCTGGTGGCGACCCTGGTGAGCTTCTGGACCTTGGGGATCGCCCAAGGCTTCAACCGCGAGTCGATCCTCAAGTTCACCAACGAATGCCTGGCGCCGACAGCGAGCATCACCTTGCTGGTGGGCGCAGGCGGTGGCTTGAACCGCATCCTCGTGGATGCCGGCGTCACCAATGAAATCCTTGGCCTGGCCCATGCCTTCCACCTGTCGCCGCTGGTGATGGGCTGGCTGTTCGCCGCGTTGATGCGCATCGCCACGGGTTCGGCGACGGTGGCCATGACCACCGCGTCCGGCGTGGTCGCGCCCGTGGCCCTGGGCCTGGGTTATCCACACCCTGAGTTGCTGGTGCTGGCTACCGGCGCAGGTTCGGTGATCTTTTCCCACGTCAACGACGGCGGCTTCTGGCTGATCAAGGAATACTTCAATATGACGGTGATCCAGACCTTCAAAACCTGGACCGTGCTGGAGACCCTCATTTCAGTGGTCGCCTTTGCTCTGACGTACGGTCTGTCCTGCATTTTGTAACCGGAGAGCCCATGGACATCCTCTACCAGATCCGCGCCCGCCAAGCTTCGTTCAGTGCCGGAGAAGGGCGTATCGCCCAACTGATGCTCGATGACGTGGGCTTCGCTGCCTCGGCCAGCCTGGAAGAATTGTCCCAACGCGCCGAGGTCAGTACGGCCACGCTGTCGCGGTTTGCCCGCAGCGTCGGGTGTCGAGACCTGCGTGATTTGCGCTTGCAATTGGCCCAGGCCAGTGGGGTGGGTAGTCGTTTCCTGGACCCGGCGGGGTTGCCTGAACAGTCGGCGTTTCACCGGCAGATCCTCGGCGATATCGAGGCCACGTTGCGACAGCACCTGTCGGGTTTCAACCAGGCGAGTTTTGCCGACGCGGTAAGCCTGCTGAGCAAGGCGCGGATGATCCACGCCTTCGGCATGGGCGGCCCGTCGAGCCTGTGCAGCGATGAGTTGCAGGTGCGCCTAGTGCGTCTGGGTTACCCGATTGCCGCCTGCCATGACCCTGTGATGATGCGTGTCACGGCCGCCACATTGGGCCCCGAGCATGTGTTGATCGTCTGTTCTCTGACGGGCCTTACTCCGGAACTGCTGGACGTGGTGACCCTGGCGCGCAACTACGACGCGCGCGTTGTCGCCATCACCCTGGCCAAATCCCCCCTGGCCCAATTGGCCGACGTAGTGCTGCCTCTGCAGCCGGCCGAAACCAGTTTTATCTACAAACCTACGGCGGCGCGCTACGGCATGTTGCTGGCCATCGACCTGCTCGCCACCGAGCTGGCGCTGGTCATGCCAGACGACAACCAGGAACGCCTACGCCGGATCAAGCTGGCTCTGGACGAATATCGCGGCGGCCCTGACAGCCTGCCGCTTGGAGACTGATATGAAATACGACACGTTGATTCGCCAGGCGCTGATCATTGATGGCAGCAACACGCCCGGTTATCTCGCCGATGTGGGGCTGCGCGACGGGCGCATCGAAACAATCGGTGATTTGTCGGCGGCAACGGCTGTGCATGAAGTCGACGCCAAGGGCCGCGTATTGGCGCCGGGTTTTATCGACGTGCACACCCATGACGACACGGTAGTGATCCGTCACCCACAGATGTTGCCCAAACTCAGCCAGGGCGTGACCACGGTGATTGTCGGCAACTGCGGCATCAGCGCGTCACCGGTCAGTTTGCGCAGTGATCCGCCAGACCCGATGAACCTGTTGGGTGCACGCGAGGCGTTTGTTTATCCGCGTTTCAGCGACTATCGCAACGCTGTCGAAAACGCACATCCAGCCGTCAACGTCGCCGCGTTGATAGGCCACACGGCGCTGCGCAGTAACCATATGGACGACCTGCACCGCACCGCCACGCCGGACGAAATCGCCGCCATGCGTGTGCAACTGCAAGCGAGCCTCGAAGAGGGCGCCCTTGGTTTATCCACAGGCCTGGCCTACGCCAGCGCGTTCAACGCCGAGACCGATGAAGTGTTGCAACTGAGTGAAGAACTCACAGCGTTCGGTGCGGTGTACACCACCCATCTGCGCAGCGAATTCGAGCCGGTGCTGGAGGCGATGGACGAGGCTTTCCTGATCGGTCGGCACGCCAAGGTGCCGGTGATCATTTCCCACCTCAAGTGCGCCGGGGCGGGTAACTGGGGGCGTAGTCCGCAGCTGTTGGCATCGCTGGAATTGGCGGCGAAAACCCATCCGGTGGGGTGTGATTGTTACCCGTATGCGGCCAGTTCTTCGACCTTGGATCTTAAGCAGGTCACTGATGCGTTTCGTATCACCATCACCTGGTCGACGCCGCACCCGGACATGGGCGGACGCGACTTGCAAGACATCGCCGCCGAATGGGGCGTTTCATTGATGGACGCCGCACGCCGCCTGCAACCGGCGGGGGCGGTGTATTACGGAATGGATGAAACGGATGTACGCCGTATCCTGGCGCACCCATTGTCGATGGTCGGTTCGGATGGGTTGCCGGAAGACCCATTCCCCCATCCACGTTTGTGGGGCGCGTTTCCACGGGTGCTGGGGCATTTCAGTCGGGACGTGGGGTTGTTCCCGCTGCACACGGCAGTGCACAAGATGACGGGGTTGTCGGCGGCGCGGTTTGGCTTGTCGGAACGTGGCGAAATACGCGAAGGACACTGGGCTGACCTGGTGTTGTTCGATCCGTTGCGGGTGCGGGACTTAGCTGATTTCAAGGCGCCGCAGCGGGCGGCGGAAGGCATCGATGGGGTGTGGGTCAATGGTGTATTGGCTTACCTGGAGGGGCATGCGAATGGTCAACGACCTGGGCATTTCCTGGCGCGTAGCGGCGATCTGCGCGGCGGTTTCACCCCGCCGGCCAGCACTTGATGCGAGTGCGTTTATCCTTCGGTGTTGTCGAAATATGAACAATCAGCCCTTACAAAAAGGCGATTTTGAGGTAGGCGGTTCTCCCTAGACTGGGCAGGTCTTTTTCGGGAGAACCTGTATGCAAACTGAGCCTTTTACCTTCCACCGTTTCAAGGTCATTGCCCCGTCGCTCACTAAACAGCCTGGGGGGATCGCTAAAGAAACGGGGGCAACTGCCATAGCGACTTTCCCTTTTCCCCGCGATACGGTCAAAGGCTGGATCCAGGAAAAAGTCTGGAACTTGACCAATCAGTGGATTGATCCGGACAAGGTTTACCTGCATCAATTTTCAGCGGCCAACAGTGTAAAGACCGGCGGCTCCTCGACGGGCTGGGAGCACCGTGGCGTCCCCGAGAAATCCATGACCCTCACCGAGGCCGTTACCAGTGATTTTTTCTCGGCGGAACGCTATGGCACCGCAGGCAAGGCCCAGGCGGTAGCGCATTTCGTCGGTTCCAATACCAGTCCGTTCTCGCTGTTTGATAGCGACAGCGTTTCTGATTTTTTCAAGCGCCTTGGTCTTTTCGTGTTTGATCGCACCGGACCGGGTTACATCTATTCGAAAATCCATGACGACGTACCCAATGCCAAGGAGACGTGGCGTGACCTGGATTCAGTCTACGGGCTCTACCTGGATGGCCCTCAGAAGGGTGTTTATAACGCCGAGAACCAACTGCGCATGAAGCCCAGCGAGTTGTTGAGCATGGTGCGTGAGGCCGACCTGCAGACGAAGGTGATAGCCAAGCTCGACGACTTTTGGTCAAAGCATGGCGATCAGTGGCAGGCATTGGCTAAAAAGCAGTTTGTGATGGAAGCCAACGCCGCTCTGGCCTTAAACCAGGCGCATCCGGATCAGGGCCTGACTGCTCAGGCGTACGCCAGCATCATGCGGGCGGCCGCGCCGGAGGTTGCGTTGCAGGCGCGAGGGGCGCAAGTACCCGCCGCGTCAGTATCGGGTACCAAGGTGTTGGCCTTTGACATCAATGGCTACCGTTCCAACGATATCTTGCGATTCGTCGCGAAGGACGGTGGCGAAACGTTGTACTTCCCTGGTGAAAAGCCGTCCCTCATACAGTTCAAGGACAGCGCCGCACTCGATCAGTGGGTGCTCCAGCAGAGCAAGGATCCCACCAAGGCCCTTGCACTGGAGCAGCATTTTTCGCTGCGAGATCGTCAGCAGGGCATTTTTGGTCCCCTGAGTGCCAATGGCGTAGATGGCACCCTGAAAAAAATCAGTACCGGGGAGATGGCGGCCAACAACAGCCATCTCAATACCCTCAATTACCCCATCGCCGGCGACGTATTTTCGTTTATGGCCAGCCAGACGCGCCAGCGCATCAATAGCGATGCCGACACCGAAATGAAGTCCAATACCGAGGTGTACAAGGAGGATGCGCTGGGTATGTTGCAAGCAGGAAACGCCGTATTTTCCATCCCCTTGGCCTTGCTTGGGCCGATCGGTATCGCCATTGGTGCTACAGCGTATGGGGTGCAGGTGGGGATGGAAGTCGACAAGGCTGTCGAAGGCGATACCCAGGCCGAACGCAAGAGTGGTTTGCACCAAGCCGTAACGGACGTTGCAACCATGGCGTTTTTCCATGCCCTGGGTAAGGCGGCACCTGGCGATACGGCCGCTGAGGGCGCGTCGCCGCAGGCGTCGGCCGAGGGTGTCAATACGGCAGGGAGCAAACCCTTTTTCAATTACCAGCGAGTAAACGGGCAGGTGGGTGTACTGATGAGCCCGACGCGTTCTCCCCGTTTGCCGGAGCCGTCGGAGGGCAAGTTGAATCCCGCTTGGGACCCGACCATGGAAGTCTACCTGCTACCGGGAACCAAGCGTCCGTTGGTACAGCCCAGCTATGAGACGGTGGAGGAACCCGCGGCAAAAAGAACAAGAGTTGACGACTCGGAGGATGAACAGTCGCCGTCTTCCGTGGCTTCGGATGCGACATCTTCAGGGGAATATGAACCTTATGACGATGACTCCGTACTCAAGATCAATCGCTACAAGGACAGCATTACCCCGCCTGCCGGGGGGTACTTCAACAGTCGAGGCATGATCGAGCGCACCGATCTTCCCGTGTTGTACCGGGTTGAAAAGGCAGAACGTGTGGATCGTCGAGAGAGTCCGGACGAGACCGGTTTCAGGGATTCCAACTTTTTTTCCGGCCCCGAAAAAATGATGGAGGGTAACGTTGTGGTGGCCTCTCGCTCAAAGGAAGCGGCCATGCAATTTGGTGAGAGCGAATTCGGCGGCGATTATTATCTCTACGAAATTGACAGCCGCGGCGTACCAGCAGTGTCCTTTAACGAGAATATCGAGGCGAACCCTCAGTTCGTTGAGGACCGCCAGTGCGTGGCGCCAGGTACCATCGAACGCCTGCGCAACCAAAATCGCTTGAAAGAATTTGCAGAAAACTCCTATCAGTTTGATGAAGTTCATGTTGCCAATGACCGATTGGGGCACGCGCGTATTACCAGGATTCCCCACGGTTGAGCTGCACTTCTCTGCGGCGCTGTCCTGGGGTAGGGTGCTTGCTCGTCAACAGCACGCGGTTTTGCATTGGAGAGTCATATGCCGTTAGGAAAAGTCACCCCCATCTTGAGGATTTTCGACGAGACCAAAGCGTTGGAATTCTACGTCGACTTCCTGGGGTTCAAGGTGGATTGGCAACACCGTTTCGAGGCGAATTTCCCGTTGTATTTGCAGGTGTCGTTGGGCGAATGCGTGCTGCATTTGACCGAGCACCATGGGGATGCTTCGCCGGGTGCGGCGGTGCGGATTCAGGCGCAAGGGGTGGACGCGTACCAGCAGCAATTGCAGGGTAAGGACTACCGTTATGCCAAGCCCGAGGTTGAAGAAACGCCTTGGGGCTCGCGGGAGATGAGCATCAAGGACCCGTTTGGGAACCGGGTGGTGTTTGTTGAGGAGAGTGAGGAGTAAATCGCAGGCAATAAAAAACCGCCTTAGTTAAGGCGGTTTTATTGCAATCTTAGTGTTGGCTTGTGGCGAGGGAGCTTGCTCCCGCTGGACCGGGCTGGCGCTCCAGTGCGAAGCGCGCCCACGATTTTTGGGGCCGCTGCGCGACCCAGCGGGAGCAAGCTCCCTCGCCACAATGATGTTTCTTACACCCGGAAGTGGCTGACCATCTGCTGCAACTGGCTACCCAAGCGCGCCAATTCAACACTCGACTTGGCCGTCTCATCACTGGCCGTAGCCGTCTGTTCCGACACATCACGCACGTTCACAATGCTGCGGCTGATCTCTTCGGCCACGGCGCTTTGCTGTTCGGCAGCGGCGGCAATCTGCTGGTTCATCGACTGGATATTCGACACCGTACGGGTGATGTTTTCCAGGGACACGCCAGCCTTGCGCGTCAGCTCCACACTGCTGTCGGTCAGGCTGCGGCTGTTGTTCATCACGTTGGCCACTTGCTGGGTGCCGTTCTGCAAACCGGCCACTAGGCCTTCGATTTCCTCGGTGGATTTTTGCGTGCGCTGGGCCAGGCCGCGCACTTCGTCGGCCACCACGGCAAACCCACGACCGGCTTCACCAGCGCGCGCTGCTTCAATCGCGGCGTTGAGTGCCAGCAGGTTGGTTTGTTCGGCCACGGCCTTGATCACGTCCATCACGCTGCCGATCTTGTTGCTCTCTTGTTGCAGGTGCGCCATGGCATCGGTGGAGCGTGCCACCTCGGCGGCCAGGCGTTCGATTTGCGCAATCGCTTCGCCCACGACCTTGTCGCCTTCACGGGCTTGGCCGTCGGCATCGGACGCGGCTTGGGAGGCTTGTTCGGCGTTGCGCGCGACTTCCTGCACGGTGGCGGTCATCTCATGCATCGCAGTGGCGACTTGGTCGGTCTCAATCTTCTGGCTGTTCACGCCGGCGCTGGTCTGCTCGGTCACGGCCGACAACTCTTCGGCAGCGCTGGCGATCTGGGTCACGCCGTCGCGAATCCCGCTGATCAACTCGCGCAAGGTGGTGCCCATGCGCTGGATGCCTTGTTGCAACACGCCCAGTTCGTCGCGGCGAGTGACCTGGATGTTATGGCTCAAATCGCCGGAAGCGATGCGTTCCACCACCGCCAGGGTTTCCTGCAAGGGACGGGTGATCTGACGGGTGATCACCAGCGCAGCGATGATGCCGACCAGCAGGGCCAGCAAGGTGCTGATCAGTTGCAGGCTACGGGCCTGGGCGCTTTCGACGTCGCGGCGGTCAAGCTGGATGTCGTAGAGCTTGTCGCTGATGCTGACGATATCGTTGCCTTGCACGGTCATTTCGGCACGGGCGGTGACGATGTTGGCGTTGGCCGCCTTGTAGTTCTGCACGGCGGTGCGATAGGCACCCAGGGCCGACTCCAGCGAGGTCAGTGCGCTTTGCTGGCTGGCACCGAACACCGCGCTGAGGTCTTTCAAACCGGTGATGGTTTTTTCGATTTGTGCCGCAGCGCGAGCTTCGGTGTCTGCGTTGACGTTGCCGGTGTAGCCACGCACTTCATAGCGCGACAGTTGGAATTGCATCTTGGCGTCGGCCACCGCCTGGAACTGGGCCAGGTACTGCGGGCTGTCGGCCATTTGCTTTACGCTGGTTTCCAGCGTGTCGATCTGGGCATTGGCGATGTCCGCTTTGTCGCCCATGCTCTGGCGCGCGGCGTTGCCGTTACGGTAGGCCTCGCGCATTTTGTTCAGGGACTGCTGGTAAGCGGTAATGATGGCTTTCTGCTCGTTGAGCAGCTTGAGGTTTTCCGGGCTCTTGAACGTATTCAGCAGTTTTTGCTGTTGGGCGATGAAACCGTCAAGGTTGGTCTGCACATTCTGCGCGGCGGCTTCGTCGCCGTTGGCGAGCATGTACTGCAAGCGGGCCACGCGCAATTTGGTCAGCGACGCGTTGAGCTGGGTGATGTCGCTCATCCAGTTACTGCGATCGATCAGGCCGCCCAGGCTGGTCCAGCCGGTGAGGGCCAGGATCGAGGTGAGGACCAGCACCAGGCCAAAGCCCAAGCCCAGTTTGAGGTTGACGCTGATGTTGCCGAACCAGCTATTCATCGAATGCTCCGCAAGTTGATGTTTGTCTGCTGGACGGTGTTGTTGTTTGAGCCAGCCAAAGTATGTAGGTGGGTATCGGCGGCGCGACGCAGATCTGAAATGGCTTTTTCACCGGTGATGAAAAACCGCCCCCCTGCCCGATGAACGGGCAGGGGAGCGACTGGTCAGGTCAGATGCGTCATCCCCATGCCAGGGGGAGGAGCGGCTTTGAGCATCTCAGTGAGTTGGGACAGGTAATAGAACCGTCGCGGTTTGAGTGGCTCCCAGCGCTCAACGAAAAACTGGCCTTGTTCATTTATTTGAATTGGCGTGGTCACGATTTCATTGCTGCGCGAAAAGTGCACCAGGTTGATCTCGCTGTCGTTGGGGCGTTCGATAATGAACTGCCCAGGCGCCGTCAGTCGGCTGCGACTCGGCGGCAGTGGCGTGTGGTGTACCGGGCGCCCGGCGACGGCCATTTCTATCTTGAAGTCACTGCGCAAGGCCGCGCTCTGGCCTTCATCAACGACTTGCCAGGTGGCACTGTGCGGCGGCCGTGCCAGCTCGGGGGCGGTGTCGCGTACATGCAGGCTGATGGCGTCCTGCAACTGGGCGAGCCCTGGCACCCCCAGGTACATATCGGTGTGGGTGCTGCCGACAAAGGCGACCCATTTGTGTGGCCCTTGGGCGAGTTGGTCGGCCTTGATCACTTCATTGGCGAAGTGGCTGAACAGTTCGCCACGTGCGTTCATGCCCGCGAGCCCTTTGATGTGATAGCTGGCCGTGCAATCGAGGGCGCGAATGCGGATCCCTTGTTTATTGGCGGCCTTGAGTACATTGGTGAACGTAAAAGACCCTTTGTAGAGCGGCATCTGGCCCAGGTCCAGTTGGGCCAGATAGGTTGCCAGATTGGCGGGCATGCGCGACGTGGCATGGAAGGTATCCAGCGCGCCTTGGTGAAGGTCGGTGAACAGGTGCTCGATATACAGGGTTTTTACCCCCTGTTTTCTCAGGTGTTTCATATATTCAATCAACAGGCGCTTGCTGGACTGGGCCGAGTGCGCTTCACCTATCACCAACCCCAGTTTCTGGGCATACACCCGCTCAATAAATACCCGTTCGTTGGTGGCTGTGGCGATGTCCGTAAGGGGGCCTCGTTGGGCAGGCGCGAAGTCGGCGAGCGAGGCCTTGGCGCTGGCCTGCAAGCGCTGGCGGGTCTGGATGAATGTTTGCCGCGCCGTGCTTGAACTGCTGGAGCCGTAGCGAGTATCCAGCCCACGGTGCTCCATTCTCAGGCGGTCGATGTCGGCACGCTGGGCGTAGGGAATATCGAATTCGGCATAGTGCGTCGCGGCCTGGGGTGACGGTGCTGAGGCCCCCGGCGGTTGCAGCGCAGCGTGAGCCGTTGGCATGGCCAGGGTGTAATCACCACGCGCTTGCGCGCTGCTGGCGGTGTCGGGCCAGAGGCCGGTGCGTTGACCCGCTGCCGCGTCTTCCACACGCAAGGCCGGGGCGCTTTGCAGGTCCGATAAACCAGCCACTTGTTCGTAGGTGCCCAGGCGGTTGGGCTCCACCAGCGCTACCCAGCCTTCGTCGGCGTCTTTTTTAAGGTTTTGTTCGATCACCGTGTGCGAGTAGAAGTTACGCAGTTTGCTGCTGCGGGGGATGAAGCGTGGGCCATCGCCCAAGGCCAACACGTGCTCCATATGGTAGGAGGCGCTGCCATCGAGGCCGTCGATGGCGACGTTCAGCCGCTGGGTCTCCAGCAGCAATTTGCGATAAGTGAACGGCGCGTCCGCTGCCAGCCCCAGGGCTTGATCCACAAGCTTGAGGTGTTCTTCGACTTGCCGCAGGGCATGGGCCTTGTTGCCGCTGAGCTGGTTGTTGAGGATTTTCAGTTTGCGATGAAACAGGTCCCGGGGCAGGTTCTCGATATACACGCGCTTAAGGCCCTGATCGACCAGGCCGGGCAATTGTTCGATCAACAACTGCTTGCTGGCGATGGAGTTGTCGACGGCGCCGATGATCAAGCGTTTATTACGACTGAACAGGGCCTTGAGAATATCGGCGTGCAACGCATCCGTCGCCAACGAGGGCAGCGCTGCTCTGGGCGCCGGGGCCGGTAAAGCCTGGAAGAAGGCATTGGCCCGCTCGGTTAGCTGTTCAACCTGTTTGACGTAAGCGGTGCGCAGGGGGGCCGATTGTGTCAGGGCATTGCCCTGGGCAGCCCCGCTGTAGTCAGACCCCATGCTCTGCAATTTTTGCTTGAACTGGGGGTCTAGCAGGCTGCGGAAGGTCTTGGCCTGATCAGGCGCCGTGTCAAAGGCCTCCAGCGTACTGCTCTCATCGGCCAGCAGTTTTTCGTATTGTTTGCGCCCGCCGCCCGCCACACCGGTACGTACCCATTGGCCTTCGGCAGTTTGATTGACCAACCGCGCAGTCGAGTGCAATTGATCGGTGAGGGGGTCGTGGCGGTAAAGCAAGTAGCGGCCCAGTGCATCCGGGGTGTGCGAGGTCCACAGGGGGCGTCCTTCGAACAACACAGGCTGCATGCCCTCGGGTTTGAGTGCATCCACTTGGCTGATCAGCGCGCTGTCTGTGACGTGCGAGCTGCTGCGGATAACCGGTCGCAGTGATTTGAAGGCGCCCTTGAGGGCCGGGCGTACATCGAATAACAGCGCACCGCCGAGGTTGGTGAGGTAGCCAATGTAGTGCTCCAGTGCGCCGCCTTGGTCATTCTGGTGATAGGCATTGAGGGCAAGCATGGCGTCCTTGAATGCCAGCAACCCGCCCAGGGTCAGGCTAAGCAGCGGGAACGGCATCGTGGCCACGGCGGTCACCCACTCGATGCAGGTCCAAAGGATGCCGGTGATCATCTGCGTGCGATTGACCGTGGTGGCCTGTACGTCGTCGATCTTGCGTTGCAGGCGCATGTTGTAAAACTCATGGCGCAGGTCGGTCAACGGCGTGATGTGCTGCGTGCTGTCATGTCGGGCAATGCTTGGGGTCGAGCGGTTGATGTCGTCCGGCAAGCCGTTGCTGGCGTTTTTCAGGAACAGCCCGATGCGCGCCATAGACGGCAACGGCACCCGCGCGCACCAGTAGGCAGGCATGCCTTCGACTTTTTTGAGCAGGTAATTGAACAACCTGGCCTCGCGAAAGCCGATGCCATCCGGCGCTTGTGGGGTATAGAGCAGCACGGGGTGGTTGTCGTGGCTGAACAGGTAGTTGCCAAGTACCCAATCGCCGTTGATGGATAACCGGTGAACTTTATAGGTGTTGCGCGCTGTAGTGCCGCTGTCGGACAGGCTATCGATAGCCCGTTCGAGCCACGTCAGGTCGACACTGGCGATATGCCCCTGAAGGCGCGATTCCAGTGCGGCGTTTTTCATCTGCAATTGCTCGATCGCCACGACCGCGTTGCGTCGCTCGTCGTAGCCCGGGCTTTCACTGTGTTGCAGACGCCGACGTACCTCATCGGTATACCGCTGACCGATCCATACCCCGGTGACGGAGCGGGCGACGTTTTGCGCGGTCAGTGGGCTCAGGTCAACACCGGGTGGGCCACGAAAGGTCGCGGCGGCGGAGAATTTTTCGTCGAGAAAGCCAATACCGTCTGCGTAGCCATCGCGGTACAGGGTGGTGTAGGACACCGGCTGCGGTGGCGCGCCGATCAGCGGTTTGGGCGAGTAGGCAAACACGCTATCCGGGTCGACGTCATTCTGCTGGCGGCCCAGTAGCGTATTGAGGCTGAGCTTGGCCTTTTCATGCAGGTAACTTTCAAATGATGGGAACTGCGCCTCGGCATCCGGCCTGGCGTCATAGCTGCGCAGCGCGCCAGCGGCGTTATCGGCCAGGCTCGCCAGGCGCATGCGCTCGGCCGCCGAGGCCGCGCGGTACCAGGCTGGGGAGCTGAATTCGTAATCATCCAGTTGCACCGCCAGCCGATGCGCGGCCATCGCATCCAGGCAATCGGTATGGTTGCATGGCTTGCCGAACGTCACTTCTTCATGCTCGGCGGCGTCTGGGCGCAGGCTGATGTCCCGTAGGAAATTCCCCATCTTCGCCCGAAACCGCAGGGGGACTTGTTCCAGCAGATAATCGCTGAGGCTGCGACCTTTTATGCGCGCGGTGCGATCTGTCCAGCCGATGATGTGGCTTTGGCACTCGCGCAGTGTGTTGAACGCGATGAACTGCTGGGCATTTGGCGCATCGGGTGTACACAACAGCAACCGTTTAATCTGGCCGTCGGCATCTTCCTCGCGCAGCAGCCACAGGTCGTGGAGCTGTGCGCCGTGGAGCAACACGGTCTGGGCACACAATTGTGGGCGTGGGTGTTCCCGCAGGTCTTCGAACAACTGGTAATCGGCGGGGTTCAGGTGCCCTTGCAGCTTGGCGATATAGGCCATTGCCACGAGCCGCTGATCAAAAAAATCCCGCGCCGCCCGTTTGATTGGGGGGGAACCCAGGGCGGCTTTTTGGGTGTTGGCGAAGTCCAGGCGCGGCTGCAGGTCTTGCAGCAAGGTCAGTAAGGTTGGCACGGTGAGGTGGGCATACGCTTGCCCGAGCGGCGCCCCGGCGTAGCTCAAGGTGCTGTGCTCGAGAAACGCCGAGCCAGGTGCGCTATCGCCGGTATGCAGGCCACGCAGGGTCAGCTCTACCAGCGAACGTTGCTGGCTGTACGTGCCGACCTGGGGGACGGTGCGGCGGGTGGTGATGGTCAGCAGGTCCGGGTCCAGGTCGTGGATGTCCAGCTCATCAGCCAGTTGCTCGGCCCATTGATGCCGGGCCAGCGCCTGGGGCGTTGCGGCGGGGCCGAACAACTCGATGAATGCTTCGCGTGCGTGGTTGTAGCTGCGTAAGTGCTGGTCGAGGGCTTTGCGCTGGGCCGTGTTGGCGCTGCGGTACCAGTGAGGCAGGCTGCTGAATAAATCACGCTCCAGCAAGCGCTGTGCCCTGAATTCCAGGCGCGGGGTCAGGTCGGGCAGGGCGGCGTGGATGGCGGCGTCCAGATGTACCTTGAGCGCCATGGCAGTGACCTGTCCGGCCTTGGCGAGGCTCAAGGCGTGGTTGATGTCCTGCTCGCGTTTTTCGAGTTGGGCCTGGTACACCTGTTCGAACAACGGCTCGCCCTCAATGGGCTGTAAGGCCAGCGGGAAAATGCCGATAGGCTCCAGGTGTTGATAACGCGTCGGGAGGTGGCGGCTGAACTCGGCCAGCCCGGCGCTTGTGGCCAGCGCAGATTGCAGGCCTTGATCCAGGTCGTGGAGTGTGTCGAATGCCTCCAGGCCGCGGGAAGGGGTGAATAACAGCACCGGGCCCACGGCGGCCGTGTCGGTCAGGCTGCTGACGGTGGGGCTGGCCAGGCGCGTCAGCACGAAGGCCCCGGCGAATGCCACGCGCTGGTCTTGGTAGTCGAACGTCAGCGCGTACATGCCCGGGCGAAAGCTTGGCCCGCGGGAACAGTCGTCGAGCATCAACAGGTCAGCCGGGGATAGCAGGGCGTCGCTGGCGTTGAGGCGGGCTTCCTGTTCCAGCGCGTTGATCCCGGCGGTGAAGCTCAGGTAGGTTTTGCGGCTTTGGCCGTCGACGGTGCTGGCTTCATCCAGGGCCTGCAATTGTGTGACAAGTTCGCTGCTCAAGCGCTCAAGCAGTTGCTGGCCGCTGGCCTGGGCGAGGTCGGCGTCTGTCAGGTCTTGATACAAGGCGTGAGCCTTTGTTGCGTAGACGCCGTTGACGTGGTTGAGGGTGGCATTGATTTTTTCCAGCGCCAGGCGCTCGGGCGGTAACGTGACGGGGCGCTTGCTGTGGGGGCGCAGCGTTGGATCGATTTCCAGCAGGTGGCTGTGGACCTGTTGCAGGGTAGGTAATGCAACGGGTTTTTTCGGCGTACTCATTGGCACTGTCCCAGGGTGATGAATGAGTCATCAGCATGAGTAGCAATGGCGGGCGTGCGGCGGTAGATAGGTAGGCTAAGGCGGGGCTCATCATGGGGCGGTGATGTGTGCTAGTCTGCGGGCCCTTTTCGATTTGGGCGGCGCGGGAAATCGTGCTGCCCTACAGCGGAGCACCTCATGTCCGAAGTTAATCTGTCCACCGACGAAACCCGCGTCAGCTACGGCATCGGCCGTCAACTGGGCGACCAACTGCGCGACAACCCGCCGCCTGGCGTGAGCCTGGACGCGATCCTGGCTGGCCTGACCGACGCTTTCGCCGGTAAGCCAAGCCGTGTTGACCAGGAGCAAATGGCGGCCAGCTTCAAGGTTATCCGTGAAATCATGCAAGCCGAAGCGGCTGCCAAGGCCGAAGCGGCCGCTGGCGAAGGCCTGGCGTTCCTGGCTGAAAACGCCAAGCGTGATGGCATCACCACCCTGGCTTCGGGCCTGCAATTTGAAGTGCTGACTGCCGGTGATGGCGCCAAGCCAACCCGTGAAGACCAAGTGCGTACGCACTACCACGGCACCCTGATCGACGGCACTGTGTTCGACAGCTCCTACGAGCGCGGCCAGCCTGCAGAATTCCCGGTTGGCGGCGTGATCGCTGGCTGGACCGAAGCCCTGCAACTGATGAATGCCGGCAGCAAATGGCGCCTGTACGTGCCGAGCGAACTGGCTTACGGCGCTCAAGGCGTTGGCAGCATCCCGCCGCACAGCGTTCTGGTGTTTGACGTCGAGCTGCTCGACGTTCTGTAAGACCTGTTGATGACTGCGGGTACTGGGCTTGTGTGGGAGCGGGCTTGCTCGCGAAAGCGGAATGTCAGTTACAAGTAAGTTGACTGATCCACCGCCTTCGCGAGCAAGCCCGCTCCCACAAAAAGCCCGCACCCGCAGATTTGACGGCTGGGCTCATGGATGGAACTTGCCATTCAACTCCGTGGCCGGGCGCAACGCTCGGGCATAGCAGAACAGAAACAGATTGCGCACCACCTCTTTCAACACCCCAGGTTCACTCGAACTCAAGCCGTTTACGTCCAGGTCGCCCTGATCCTGCAGTTCATTTAGCGCTTCTTCCTCCAGCACCGCACAGACTTCCCCGGTTTCCCGATGCAGGATCCGAAGGTAGGGGTGTGGGCGATCCAGCCAGGCATCTATCAAATAAGTCATGGTCGTTCTCCTTGATAAGTTTCAATGAGAATAATTCTTATTCGTAGAATAGCAAGTGCCTATTGGCGGTTTGTGGGTTTTTCTGTGTGGATATTGCGTTCGATCAATCGAGAGGGCGAAACGCCATCCCGCGGCGGGCGCGGGATGGATGCGGCAGGTTCAGACTTTGCGGACAAACTCGGACTTGAGTTTCATCGGGCCGATACCATCGATCTTGCAATCGATATCGTGGTCGCCGTCACACAGGCGGATATTCTTGACCTTGGTGCCTACCTTCACCACCAGGGACGTGCCCTTGACCTTGAGGTCCTTGATCACGGTAATAGTGTCGCCGTCCTGCAACACGTTGCCGACAGAGTCTTTCTTCACGGCGTCATCGCTGGCCACTTCGGCCTCGCCATTGGCGGACCATTCATGGGCGCATTCCGGGCAGATCAGCTGGGCGCCGTCTTCGTAGGTGAACTCGGAATTGCATTTCGGGCAGGGTGGCAACGTGCTCACTAAAGCTCCTTGGGAGTCAGGGATGGCTAAAAGTCGCACATTATATAGGGTTTTGTAGCCGGGGCGGGATGGTGAATTGGCAATACAAACCAAATGTGGGAGCGGGCTCCCACACAAGCCCGCTCCCACACAAGCCCGCTCGCCGCAGATTTGCGTTAGTGGGTACGCGCGACCGCAAACTCACTCAGCTCAACCAGCGCATCCCGGTATTCGCTGGCCGGCAGCGCTTCGAGGCACTTGATTGCACGGGCTACATAGTCACGCGCCAACTGCGCGGTGTAGTCCAGCGAGCCCGAGGCTTCCACGGCTTCGCGGATGCTTTCCAGGTCTTCGATGCCACCTTTCTGGATCGCCTTGCGCACCAGGGCAGCCTGTTCCGGCGTGCCTTCGCGCATGGTGTAGATCAGCGGCAGGGTCGGTTTGCCTTCGGCCAGGTCGTCACCGACGTTCTTGCCCAGGGTTTCGGCGTCGCCACGGTAGTCGAGCAGGTCATCCACCAGTTGGAATGCCACGCCCAAGTGGTCGCCAAAGGTGCGCAGGGCTTCGGCCTGTTCGGCAGTGGCGCCACACAGCGCGGCGGCGCTGTGGGTGGAGGCTTCAAAAAGCATCGCGGTTTTGCCGCGAATCACTTCCATATAGGTTTCTTCGGTGGTGCTGGCGTCGCGCACCTTGGACAGCTGCAACACTTCGCCTTCGGCGATGATGCGCGTGGCCTGGGAAAGAATCTTCATCACCGGCATCGAGCCCAGTTCGACCATCATTTCGAACGAGCGCGAATACAGGAAATCGCCGACCAATACGCTCGGGGCGTTGCCCCACATGGCATTGGCGGTCTCGCGGCCACGGCGCATGCCGGACATGTCGACCACGTCGTCATGCAGCAGGGTGGCGGTGTGCAGGAATTCGATCGTGGCGGCCAGCAGGCGCAGGTCGTCGCCTTCGCGGCCCAGGGCCTTGCCACACAGCAACACTAATAAAGGACGCAGACGTTTGCCGCCGGCCGACGTAATGTAGTCGCCAATTTTGGAGACCAGTGGCACTTTAGAAGTCAGCTGCTTCTTGATGATGCCATCGACGGCGCTAAAATCGTCCGCGACCGCGCGGTAGAAGGCTTGGGGTTGCATCAGCGACAGTCGCTCCAGAAGGGTTGCGCGGCATGCTAGGACCCTGACCCCGCAGTGTCAAGGCGCGATGGGCGGCCACTTGCAACGCGCCAAAGCCTTGCGTACAATCGCGCACCCTGAACTTCCTGGGCAGCACCTGCCTTACGCAATTGCATTCGGGACGTCCATCCCATGCAGCCATGCCAGCCAATACCTCTTCTTATAAAGAGCTGGGTGAGCAGGATTATCGGAGAAATACCATGTCGTACGCAGTAATTGTTACTGGTGGCAAGCAATACAAAGTCGCCCCAGGTGAATACCTGAAGATCGAAAAACTGGAAGTCGCTACTGGCGAATCCGTTACTTTTGATCGCGTTCTGTTGGTCGCCAATGGCGATGACGTGAACATCGGCGCTCCAGTTGTTGCTGGCGCTACCGTTGTGGCTGAAGTGATCTCCCAAGGTCGTCACGATAAAGTCCGCATCATCAAGTTCCGTCGTCGTAAGCACCACATGAAGCGTATGGGCCACCGCCAGTGGTACACCGAGATCAAAATCACCGGTATTCAGGCTTAATTTCAGCCTAATTCCTCACTAGGAGAATTGACTCATGGCACACAAAAAAGCTGGTGGTAGTACCCGTAACGGTCGCGATTCAGAAGCCAAACGCCTTGGCGTCAAGATGTATGGCGGCCAGAAAATCATTCCGGGCAACATCATCGTGCGTCAGCGCGGCACCCAATTCCACGCCGGTTACGGTGTAGGCATGGGTAAAGATCACACCCTCTTCGCGAAAATCGAAGGCGTGATCAAGTTTGAAGTAAAAGGCGCGTTCAACCGCCGTTACGTGAGCGTTGTCGCAGCTTAATTGCGAGATCGCTGGAAAAGCCCTGTCTTGCGACGGGGCTTTTTCGTTTGTGGAGTGAGTCTCTTGCAAAGCTGTTTGTGATGGGCTCAGGCGCTGGATTTGCGGTCGCTGATTGAGGTCGCTGCGCTCATTTTTGCAAGAGTCTTATGTCTTGGTTTCTTAAGCTCGTCCATGCGACGAGAGGCGTTTTGTTATGAAGTTCGTTGATGAAGTTTCCATCCGAGTAAAAGCAGGCGACGGCGGTAACGGTTGCATGAGTTTCCGTCGCGAAAAATTCATCGAAAACGGTGGCCCCAACGGCGGTGACGGCGGTGACGGAGGTTCCATCTACATGATGGCCGACGAAAACCTCAACACCCTGGTGGACTACCGTTACACCCGGCACTTCGATGCCGAGCGTGGCTCCAACGGCGGCAGCACCGACTGCACCGGTAAAAAAGGTGAAGACCTGGTACTGCGCGTACCGGTCGGCACCACCATCATCGACTCGGCCACCCAGGAAGTGATTGGCGACCTGACCAAGGCCGGCCAGAAGCTGATGGTTGTGCAGGGCGGCTGGCACGGTCTGGGTAACACCCGATTCAAGTCCAGTACCAACCGTGCGCCACGCCAGACCACGCCGGGCAAGCCGGGCGAGCAGCGTGACCTGAAGCTGGAAATGAAAGTACTGGCTGACGTGGGCCTGCTGGGCTTGCCGAACGCCGGTAAAAGTACTTTCATCCGCTCGGTCTCGGCCGCCAAGCCGAAAGTCGCCGACTACCCGTTCACCACCCTGGTGCCAAACCTGGGCGTGGTCAGCGTGGACCGTTGGAAAAGCTTCGTAATCGCCGACATTCCTGGCCTGATCGAAGGTGCTTCCGATGGCGCAGGCCTGGGGATTCGCTTCCTCAAGCACTTGTCCCGTACCCGTTTGCTGCTGCACCTCGTCGACATGGCGCCGCTGGATGAAACCAGTGCACCGGACGCCGCCGAAGTGATCGTGAGCGAACTGACCAAGTTCAGCCCGGCCTTGGCCGAGCGTGATCGCTGGTTGGTACTGAACAAATGCGACCAGATCCTCGAAGAAGAGCACGAAGAGCGCGTCAAGGAAATCGTCGATCGCCTGGAGTGGGAAGGCCCGGTCTACGTGATCTCGGCCATCGCCAAAGAAGGCACCGAGCGCCTGACCCGCGACATCATGCGCTACCTCGAAGACCGCGCCGACCGCCTGGCGGCCGACCCGGTGTTCAAGGCTGAGCTGGCCGAACTCGATCAGCAGATCGAAGACGAAGCCCGCGCCCAGTTGCAGGCCCTGGACGACCAGCGCGCCCTGCGCCGCAGCGGCGTGAAGTCTGTCCATGACATCGGCGACGACGATTGGGACGAAGAAGACGTGGATGATGAAGACGGTCCGGAAATCATTTACGTGCGTGACTGATCCGTTGCAGTAAACTTGAACGCCGCTCTCTATAGAGCGGCGTTTTAGTATCCGGGTTTAACGTTATGGGCCGCGCTGGGTCGCGCAGCCCTCAATCTAAGGTTGAAGATGATGCGGAGCAAAGTGACAGGTGCGCAGCGCTGGGTCGTAAAGATCGGTAGTGCGCTGCTGACGGCGGATGGCAAGGGGCTCGATCGCGCAGCCATGAGCGTCTGGGTCGAGCAAATGGTGGCCTTGCATGAGGCTGGTGTCGAGTTGGTGTTGGTGTCGTCCGGGGCGGTTGCCGCCGGGATGAGCCGCCTCGGCTGGACCGCGCGACCCAGCGCGATGCACGAACTGCAAGCCGCCGCCGCCATCGGCCAGATGGGCCTGGTGCAAGCCTGGGAATCGAGCTTTGCCGAGCACGGCCGGCACACGGCGCAGATCCTGCTGACCCACGACGACCTGTCCGACCGCAAGCGCTACCTCAACGCCCGCAGCACCTTGCGCGCGCTGGTAGAGCTGAAAGTCATCCCGGTGATCAACGAAAACGACACCGTGGTCACCGACGAAATCCGCTTCGGCGACAACGACACCCTGGCCGCCCTGGTGGCCAACCTGGTGGAAGCCGACCTGCTGGTGATCCTCACCGACCGCGACGGCATGTTCGACGCCGACCCGCGCAACAACCCCGATGCCCAGCTTATCTATGAAGCCCGCGCCGATGACCCGGCGCTGGACGCCGTGGCTGGTAGCGTCGGCGGTGCCCTGGGCCGTGGCGGCATGCAGACCAAACTGCGCGCTGCGCGCCTGGCCGCACGCTCCGGTGCCCACACCATCATCGTCGGCGGGCGCATCGAGCGCGTGCTGGACCGTCTCAAGGCCGGCGAGCGCATCGGTACGTTGCTGTCGCCGGAACGCGGCATGCTGGCGGCGCGCAAACAGTGGCTGGCCGGTCATCTGCAAACCCGTGGCACCTTGGTGCTGGACGATGGCGCGGTGTCGGCGTTGTCCCAAGGCAACAAGAGCCTGCTGCCGGTGGGCGTCAAGTTGGTGCAGGGCAGTTTCCGCCGGGGTGAGATGGTGGTGTGCGTCGCGCCCGACGGTCGCGAAATCGCCCGTGGCCTGGCCAACTACAGCGCCCTGGAAGCCCAGAAAATCATTGGCCAATCGTCTGACGCGATTGTGAGTCTGTTGGGTTACATGGCGGAACCGGAACTGGTGCACCGCGACAACCTGATCCTGGTTTAACCAAAGGAATACACAATGCGCGTAATGAAGGGATTGCTCGGCCTGCTGTTGGCCATGCCGCTGTTGGCCTCTGCCGAAGAGATCGGCCAAGTGTCGACCGTATTCAAGTTCGTCGGACCCAATGACCGTATCGTCGTCGAAGCCTTCGACGACCCCAAGGTCGACGGCGTGACCTGCTACCTGTCCCGCGCCAAGACCGGTGGCGTCAAAGGCGGCCTGGGCCTGGCCGAAGACCGCGCCGAAGCCTCGATTGCCTGCCGCCAAGTGGGCCCGATCCGCTTCAAGGGCGAGCTCAAGGACGGCGACGAAGTGTTCAAGGAACGCACCTCCCTGGTGTTCAAGACCATGCAGGTGGTGCGCTTCCTCGACAAGAAGCGCAACACCCTGGTTTACCTGGTTTACAGCGACCGCCTGATCGAAGGCAGCCCGCAGAACGCCGTGACCGCGATCCCGATTCTGCCCTGGCCGACCGCTCAGTAACCCGCAGGCGAGTTTTGCAATCGGCGTCTATGATTGCAGGCTTGCGGGCTGTAATCTCGAACGGCCGCAATGCGAAGAACATGGGATATCTGGAGTTCGTCATGAGTGCTTTCCACGACCTGAAACTCAAAGCTTTGGACGGACAAGAGCTACCGCTGGCGCCCTTCAAGGGGCAAGTCGTGCTGGTGGTCAATGTGGCGTCCAAATGTGGCTTGACCCCGCAATACGCGGCGTTGGAAAACCTCTACCAGCAATACAAGGACCAGGGGTTTACGGTGCTTGGCCTGCCTTGCAACCAGTTTGCCGGGCAGGAACCGGGCACCGAAGAGGAGATCCGCGAGTTTTGCAGCCTTAACTACGGCGTGACGTTCCCGTTGGGTAGCAAGCTGGATGTGAATGGCCCGGACCGTCACCAGCTCTACCGCTTGTTGGCGGGCGAGGGCGCGGAGTTTCCTGGGGACATTACCTGGAATTTCGAAAAATTCCTGCTGGGCAAGGATGGGCGAGTACTGGCGCGTTTCTCTCCACGCACTGCCCCGGATGACCCGACGGTCGTCCAAGCCATCGAAAAAGCCCTGAGCTAACACGGACCCCTTGTAGGAGCGAGCTTGCTCGCGAAAAACCTGAGATCGCTACGTTCATCCAGAACGCCCGCGCCATCGTCGACGACTTTCGCGAGCAATCTCGCTCCTACAGTTATCCGTGCACTTTTACCCTTTAATCACTCAGATCAATAGTGCTGTTCAGTCCTGCATGAGCTCCATATTATCCACGTCATAAACCCGCCTTACGTGGAGTACACCCATGCCTGTCCAAGCCCTGTTCAAACCCTTCCAGCTCGGTGCTCTGCAACTGTCCACCCGCGTAGTCATGGCGCCGATGACCCGCTCGTTCTCGCCGGGCGGCGTACCCAACGCCAAAGTGATCGAGTACTACCGTCGCCGCGCCGCTGCAGGTGTAGGCCTGATCATCACCGAGGGCACCGTAGTCGGCCACCAGGCCTCCAACGGCTATCCCAACGTTCCGCATTTCTACGGCGAAGCCGCCCTGGCCGGCTGGAAGAAAGTGGTCGACGCGGTACATGCCGAAGGCGGCAAGATCGTCCCGCAGCTGTGGCATGTGGGCAGCGTGCGGCGCATCGGCACCGAGCCGGACGCCAGCGTGCCGGCCTATGGCCCGATGGAAAAACTCAAGGACGGCAACGTGGTCGTCCACGGCATGACCCACCAAGACATCCAGGACGTGATCAACGCCTTCGCCCAAGCCGCCAAGGATGCCCAGCGCATCGGCATGGACGGCGTGGAGATCCACGGTGCCCACGGCTATCTGGTAGACCAGTTCTTCTGGGAAGGCAGCAATCAGCGCACCGACGAATACGGCGGCAGCCTGGCCAACCGCTCACGTTTCGCCATCGAGCTGATCCAGGCCACCCGCGCCGCTGTCGGCCCGGACTTCCCGATCATCTTCCGTTTCTCCCAGTGGAAGCAGCAGGACTACACCGCACGCCTGGTGCAAACCCCCGAAGCGCTGGGTGAGTTCCTCAAGCCGTTGTCTGATGCGGGTGTGGATATTTTCCACTGCTCCACCCGCCGTTTCTGGGAGCCGGAGTTCGAAGGTTCCGACCTCAACCTGGCCGGCTGGACCCGCCAACTCACTGGCAAGCCGACCATCACTGTGGGTAGCGTTGGCCTGGATGGCGAGTTCCTGCAGTTCATGGTCAATACCGACAAGGTCGCGCAACCCGCCAGCCTGGAGAAGCTGCTGGAGCGTTTGAACAACGGCGAGTTTGACCTGGTGGCCGTGGGTCGCGCCCTGTTGGTAGACCCGGATTGGGCAGTGAAAGTACGCGAAGGTCGCGAGGGCGACATCCTGCCGTTCAGTCGTGAGGCGTTGACGAGCCTGGTGTAAGCGGCGAAAGGGCGGGCACTGGGTGCCCGTCCTTGCATACGCCACGCAGCTGACGTTCAAACTGCTCGATGATTGCCGGCCAGCCTTGGCGACTGGCATGCTGGCGCGCATTCAGGCGGGCCCTGCGCAAGGTTTCCCGCTCCTCCAGCAGCCAGATGGCCGCATCGCAAAACGCACCTTCATCCCCGGGCATCGCCAGTACGCCGTTGTAGCCATGGCGGATATGTTGCGTGGCGGCTGCTTGATCGTAAGCCACCACGCCCAGGCCTGAGGCCATGGCTTCCAACACCACATTGCCGAAGGTTTCGGTGAGGCTGGGGAACAGGAACAAGTCCCCCGAGGCGTAATGCCGCGCCAACTCTTCGCCGCGCTGGGTGCCACAGAAGACGGCATCGGGCAGCGCCTGCTCCAGCAGCGGGCGTTGCGGACCGTCACCGACGATGATCAGTTTCAGCCGGCGCTGTGGATAAGTGCTTTGCAGGGCGTCAAAGCAGCGTTTGAGCAGGCTCAGATTCTTTTCCTGCGCCAACCGACCCACATGCAGCACCGCAATATCATCGTTGCCCAGGCCCCAGCTCTCGCGCAGTGCATTGTCACGTTTGGCTGGGTGGAACAACTGGCTGTCTACCCCGCGCGACAACATGCCCAGGCGCTCGAAATGCCGACGCTCCAGCTCCAGGCGTTGGCTGGCGCTTGGCACCAGGGTCAGGGTAGAGCGGTTATGAAACCAACGCAGGTAGTGAGTGACCACCCGGCTCAGCAGGCTCAAGCCGTATTGGTTCGAATACTGCTGGAAGTTGGTATGAAAGCCGCTCACCACACTTATCCCCAGGCGTCGCGCCGCCCGCAGCGCGGACAAGCCCAGCGGTCCCTCCGTGGCGATATACAGCACATCCGGGCGTTGACGGGTCCAGCGGCGCAGTAACTTGTGCATCGACGACTGACCCCACTGCAACCCTGGATAACCCGGCAGCGGCCAGCCACGGCACAGCAGCAATTGATCGTCGCTGGTACGGCTCTGGTCAGCGTTCTGGCGCGGGCGCACGAGCTCGACCTGATGGCCGCGAGCGCGCAAACCTTCGCACAGGCGCCCAAGGGTATTGGCCACCCCGTTGATTTCTGGCGGGAAGGTTTCGGTAATCAGAGTGATGTGAAGCGAGGCTGTCGTCATGACCCACAGTGTCACTGTGGGCCATGTCGTCATTGTGTCGTTGGGATGATGGATTTATGACTTGGCCATCGTTTCCGCACCTTGCTCGCGCACCCAGAACAACGTGGCCCCGGCCACCGCCGCCGGCATCATCAGCAGGTTGACCACCGGCACCAGCAACACCAGGTAGACGATGCCGCCGAAGCTCATGCTCTGCCAGCGTTTCTGACGCAGCCAGGCGAGCATTTCGTTCCAGCCCAGCTTGTGGTTGTCGGCCGGGTAGTCGATGTACTGGATCGCCATCATCCACACGCCAAACAACAACCACAGCGGCGCCGCGATCAGGTTGACCACTGGAATGAACGACAGGATAAACAGGCCGAGGGCCCGTGGCAGGAAGTAGCCCAGCTTGCGCATTTCGCGCGCGAGGGTGCGCGGCACCATGGCGATCAATTCGCCCCAGCTGAACGCTGGGAAGTCATCGGTGCCGCGCACCACCACTTCGACCTTCTCCGAGAGAAAGCCGTTGAACGGCGCAGCGATGATATTGGCCAGCATGGTGAAGGTGAAAAACACCATCAGCACCACCAGCACCACAAACAGGGGCCACAGCAGGTAGTTCAGAAAACTCAGCCAGCTCGGCAGCGTCGGCATCAAGTGATCGACCCACAGGCTGAACTGATGGCCGGCGAAGTAGATCAAGCCGACGAACAGCACCAGGTTGATCGCCAGCGGCAACAGCACAAACAAGCGCAGGCCGGGGCTCAACACCAGTTTGAGGCCTTCACGCAGGTATTGCGGGCCGGAAAGGGCAGGGGCGGGCATGGAAAACTCCGAGCAAAGGGGCGAACGCGCCGACCTTACCGGCTTTGCAGCACAGGTGAAAGCGGCGACATCAGTGGTAACAAACCCATCGATCAATCACCCTGACTGCATAGAGACCACCTATGAGGTGGATTGTTATTGCGTATTTCCTTAATCTTGCCCCCCTCTATACGCTGCACCCATTATTTTCAGGGCCTGCGAGTTAAAGCCTTCCCCAAGTGCTTCGTGGTCCCTTTTTTATTCCAGCCGCCTTGTTGTCCGGGCGGTCGACAGGAGTGAGTCATGTCTGATACCCGTCATTCGCGAGTGATTATTCTCGGTTCCGGCCCTGCCGGTTACAGCGCTGCGGTCTACGCGGCCCGCGCCAACCTCAAGCCGCTGCTGATCACCGGCATGCAGGCGGGCGGTCAACTGACCACCACCACCGAAGTCGACAACTGGCCCGGCGACGTCCATGGCCTGACCGGCCCGGTGCTGATGGAGCGCATGAAAGAACACGCCGAGCGCTTTGAAACCGAGATCGTCTTCGACCATATCAACAAAGTCGACTTCTCCCAGAAGCCTTACAGCCTGACCGGCGACAGCGGCGTCTACACCTGTGACGCGCTGATCATCGCCACCGGCGCCAGCGCCCGTTACCTGGGTCTGCCATCGGAAGAAGCGTTCATGGGCAAGGGCGTGTCCGCCTGCGCCACCTGCGACGGTTTCTTCTACCGCAACAAGCCAGTGGCTGTGGTTGGCGGTGGCAACACGGCTGTGGAAGAGGCGCTGTACCTGGCCAACATCGCCAGCACCGTGACCCTGGTTCACCGCCGCGAAACCTTCCGCGCCGAGAAGATCCTGATCGACAAGCTCCACGCCCGTGTGGCCGAAGGCAAGATCATCCTCAAGCTTAACGCCACCCTGGACGAAGTCCTGGGCGACAACATGGGCGTGACCGGTGCCCGCCTGAAAAACAACGACGGCAGCTTCGACGAGCTGACAGTCGACGGCGTGTTCATCGCCATCGGCCACACGCCGAACACTTCGCTGTTTGAAGGCGTGCTGGACGCCAAAGACGGTTACCTGGTGGTGCAGGGCGGCCGTGAAGGCAATGCCACTGCCACCAACCTGGAAGGTATCTTTGCTGCCGGCGACGTGGCCGACCACGTGTACCGCCAGGCCATCACCTCGGCTGGCGCCGGTTGCATGGCGGCATTGGATGCCGAGCGTTACCTCGACGGCTTGCAGAACGCTTCGTTCTAAACAGCACCGCAAAACAAATGTGGTAGGGGGCTTGCTCCCGATTGCAGTGTGTCAGCTAATGAATACTTGGCTGATACACCGCTATCGGGGGCAAGCCCCCTCCCACATTTGGTTCTATGTCTGACTCAGGATTTTCGGGTCAGGGGCTGTGCCGTGAACTTCACCCCGGCCAGGCCATTCGCAATCAACGCACGAATATTGCCATGGTCACTGCCCTCAGGCGTCGCCACGACCGAACGGTAATGCTCACCAAACGCCAGCAGCGCTTCCTGGTCACTCAAGCCTTCCAGCAACGCCAGACCCAAGGTCTTGCACGAACCTTCGTTCTGCCCGGCAGCGTTTTCCACATCGCCATTGGTGAAGGCTTGCGGCTGGTAGTCGTAACCAGCAGCTACAAACGCCAAGGTGTCGGCAAAAACATGTTCGCCGCTGTTGAGGCTGGCGCGCAGGGTGTTCAAATCAGTCATGGGTTTTTCCTTTGGCGAACGCGGCCTGTTGGTCGGCGCTGGCTTCTTTCTGGTATTGGGCTTTCCACTCGGCGTACGGCATGCCGTACACCACTTCGCGGGCGTCATCGAGGCTCAGCTCGATCTGGCGCTCATCGGCCTCGGTCTTGTACCACTTGGACAAGCAGTTGCGGCAGAAACCGGAGAGGTTCATCAGGTCAATGTTCTGCACATCCTTGCGGCTGTCCAGGTGGGCCACCAATCGGCGGAAGGCGGCGGCTTCGAGTTCGAGGCGTTGTTGGTCGTTCATAGGGTTCACGCAAATCTCTAGAGTTAGCGGCTGGCCGCCAAGGTAATCGACACCGATTCGGCAAAGCGCAGCGCATGGGGCTTGTCCACTTCGACTTCGGCGTACAGCACCGATTCATTGCCCATCACCAGGTCCAGCAGTTCCTGGGTCAGGCGCTCCAGCAGGGCAAAGCGGTTGCCTTCGACATGGGCAATGATCGCCTTGGTGATGGTGCGGTAGTTCAGCGCGTGGTCGATGTCGTTGTCGCGCACGGCTTCCTGGGCGGCATACAGGATGGTCAGGTTGATCAGCACATCCTGCTTGTTGAGGATCTCGTCCTCGTTGATGCCGATGTAAGTGCGCAGGCACAGGTCCTTGACCCGGATGCGCGCCATGCCTGGCTGAAGTTGTGGCATTGCTACTTGCTCCGTCCGATCAGTTGCAGGAACTCCATGCGCGTGGTGTTCGACTCGCGGAACGCGCCGAGCATCACCGAGGTGTTCATGGTTGAATTCTGTTTTTCTACGCCGCGCATCATCATGCACATGTGCTTGGCTTCGATCACCACCGCCACGCCTGCGGCCTGGGTCACTTGCTGGATGGCGTCGGCGATTTGCCGCGTGAGGTTTTCCTGGATCTGCAAGCGCCGCGCATACATGTCGACGATGCGCGCCAGTTTTGACAGGCCCAGCACCTTGCCGGTCGGAATATAGGCCACATGGGCCTTGCCGATAAAGGGCAGCAGGTGATGCTCACACAGCGAGTAAAGCTCGATGTCCTTGAGGATCACCATCTCGTCATTATCTGAGGTGAACAGCGCGCCGTTGACGATATCGTCCAGGTTCTGCTCATAGCCGTGGCACAGGTACTGCATCGCCTTGGCCGCGCGCTTGGGCGTATCGAGCAGGCCTTCACGTTCCGGGTCTTCGCCCAGGCCTTTGAGGATCTCGCGGTAGTGTTGGGGCAGGGATAAGGTCATACAACATCCTCACAAACGGCTTACTTGATATGCCGCCCGCCGTTGACGGTCAGGGTGGTACCGGTGACATAGGGGTTATCCAGCAGGTAGCGCACGCTCTGGTAGATCACCTCGGGCCCAGGCTCTATGCCCAGTGCGGACTTGGCCAGCACGTTGGCGCGGTAGGCTGCATCGTCATCTTTGTTGAACATCACCATCGCCGGGGCGATGCCGTTGACCTTGATCGACGGCGCGAACTGCGCGGCAAACGACAGCGTCAGGCTGTCGAGCCCGGCCTTGGTGGCGCAATAGGCAATGTGCTGGCGGCTGCCCTTGCGCACCACGTCATCGCTGATGTGCACGATGTCGGCGGGCGTCGAGCGTTGCAGCAAGGGTGAACAATGCAGGTTGATCAGATACGGCGCAAGCATGTGCACGCTGAACATGTCGGTGAAGGCGCGACTTTCATCACCAGGCGTTTCGGCAACCCAGGCCGAGGCGTTGTGGATGATTGCGCGCAGGCGTTGGGTATGGGTGTTCAGCTCGGCGATAAACGCCAGGATCCCAGCCTCGCTGGAAAAATCGGCAAACACACCCACTGCGCCGCGCTCGCGCAGGGCCTGCACGCCGGGACGTTCGCTGCGGTAGCTGAAAATCACCGAGTGGCCGTCGTCCAGCAGGCGCTGGGCGCAATGCAGGCCGACACGCTGGCCGGCGCCGGTGATCAGGATCGGGGCGTGTGTTGCAGTCATGGGGGACTCGATTCGCTGGCAGGCTCAAATCATACCAGCGACCGGCCCCCCCTGTACTCACGCGGCGGCTTCGGTGGCCTTGCGCGCAGTGGGAGCGGGGTGCAACCAGTTGGCCAGCAGGTGGGTCGACAGCGGAATGAACAGGTAAACCATCAACGGCGTGAGCGCCAGGGTGCTGACCAGCACACGGGGCACCAACTCCAGCTCGCCCAGCAGCGGGCCCAGCACAAAGTTGAAGATCAGCGACACCGGGAAAAACGCCAGCCAGATTGCCACGGCCTGCTTCCAACGCGGCGGTCGTGCACCTGCGGTACCAAACCAGCCATCGATGCCCTGTACGCGATGCTCGTGCGGGTGGGCGAACAAGTCACTGCCACGGCTCAGCCAAGCGCTGCGGGACGCGGAAAACTCCCAGGCGTGCAGGGTCTTTTCATCGGCGAAGCGGAAGATGATCTGGAATTCATCATCATTGGGCGGCGGGGCAAGCACGCCGGAGCCCAGGTAGCCGGGAAAGTCGGTGGCCAATTGTTCGCCTTCGCGCAGCCAGGCCATCAGTTCTTCGTAGCGACCCTTGGCCACGCGGCGCGCAACCATCAGGGTGACAGGTGAGGTAGACATTGTGTATCTCCATATAGGTGGATGCACGTGGCCGGGTAGGCGGTGCACCAGGCGTAGCGGCGGGGTAGAGCTGCTACGCTTGAAAAAGCAGGCAAGGATTATTCCTGTTTTGCCGAAATACGCCAGACACTTCGGACAAGAAGCCGAAAACCTTGAATCAGGCGCGCTAATCAGCGTTAAATGCGACCCTCCCTACACGGAAGTTTCCGACTCCAGATGCCCGAGATCATTGCCCCTCTACGCGAAACCGCCCACGCCATCGAGGCTGATGCCGAGGTGCTTTTCCCGATTCGCGAAGTAGCCCGCATGACTGGCGTGAACCCCGTCACCCTGCGTGCCTGGGAGCGACGCTACGGGTTGATCCAGCCGGTGCGCACCGAAAGCGGGCATCGCCTGTACTCAAGCACCGATATTGACACCGTTCACCGAATCCTCGACTGGATCGAGCGCGGCGTGGCGGTGAGCAAAGTGGGTCGGATCCTTGCCCGTGATGACCTGCACATCGACGCCGCAGGTGTAGACACCGAGGTGGAATGGGGCCAATGGCAAAGCCAATTGCGCACCGCCATCAGCGCCTTTGACGACCGCCAGTTGGACCGGCTCTATGGCCAGATATTCTCCGCTTATCCCCTCGCCGTCGTGTTTCAGGACATCCTGATGCCGCTATGGCAACAGCTGTTGCGTCACCAGGGGCGTTTCGGCCAGGCCAGCGAGTGGCTGTTCTTTGACAACTTCCTGCGCTCGCGCACGGCGCAACGCCTGCAAATGGCCGCCGTCTCGCCAGTGCCCAGGGTGCTGCTGGCGGCGATCGCCGGCGAGTGTCGCGAATTGGAGTTGCTGGTGGCGGGCGTGTTGCTTTCAGGCGAGCGGCAGGCGGTCAAAGTGATCGGTGTCGGTCAGCCCTTTGATGAGCTTACGTTGATCTGTGAAAAGACCCGGCCCCAGGCCTTGGTGCTGTTTTCCAACCGTTCGCCCGGCAGCGAATTTCCGCTGCGGCTCCAGCGCCTGGCGCTGACATTGGACTGCCCGTTGCTGCTGGCCGGTGATGCATCGGACATGGCCGAGGAGAGCCTGACGGGTTCGCCGATTGGCTGCCTGGGCAATGAAGGACGGTTGATGCAGCGCCGCTTGCAGCAATTCCTGAGCGGCCGCCTGGATACCTGATCTCAGGCGTGCACTTCGGGATGCGCCAGCCGGTGCTGATGCAGGATGAATTGGCGCAGGCGCTCGGTTTCATCGGCATCGCCCTGGTTGAGCCGATAGGCAAACAGGCCGCGCGCGGTTTCCCGTTCGAAGCTGCCCCGTAGCGCAATGCGCTCATACCCCGAGGGGCTGAACCACAGCGAAAAGCTTTTCGGCGGCCGGCTGCGGCCACGCATCTCCACCAGTACCCCCTTGAACGACACCTCATGCACCCACAGCGCGCCGGCATGACCCTTGATGTTCTCCAGGGCCACCGGTGCTTCCAGCGCCAGGCGCCACGGACGGATCATCGGGCCATCTTCAAAGATCGTCGGCACGCCCAAGCGCAGATGCACCGCGTGAAACTCGTCTTCCACCAAGTGCAGGGGGAAGGTGAGTTGCTGGTTATCGAACTGCGCCTGGATGGTCACGTGGTCGTGGGCGGCCAGCCGGGTGAGCAAGTCACGGATCTGTGCGCCGCCGTTGACGGTCAGGCTCGACGACGCGTCCCGCAGGTTGAGCTGCGGGTTGTGGTGCATCATCTGAATGAAATCCAGCTCGTCCTGCGTCAGAAGTGCGTCGCGTTGCATGGTGCTTGCTCAACGGGTAGGTGTTAAAACGCCATTATCCTCTTAATGACCACTTTTCCTAATTATTGTTAGATCCACTCGTCGCCTTGAGGGTGGCCAGTTCGGCCTTGAGCTCAGCGACCTGCGCTTCCAATTGGGCCACACGCTGCTGGGCTTTGACCTGCACCGTCACGTCTTTTTGCACGCCTACGAAGTAGGTTTGTTTGTCGGCTGGGTTGTAAGTGGTGGAGAGCGACAGCTCATTCCAGAAATGTGTGCCGTCCTTGCGGTAATTGCGCAGGGTTTCACGGCAACTGGTGCCGCTGTCCAGAGCCTCGCGGATGGCGATCAGGGCTGGCTGGTCGCGGTCGCCCGATTGCAGGAAACGGCAGTCCTGATAGAGGATTTCATCGCGGGTATACCCGGTCATGCGTTCGAACGCCGGGTTGACGTAGATCAGCGGCAAGTCCTTGCCTTCCCGTTCAGCGATGACGATGCCGTCGTTAGAGGCGTCGATGACCATTTGCATCAGTTGAGCGTTAATCATTGCAGGGGGCAACCCATCCATTTGAGGTGTCGCAAGTCTAAGACACCGCGCCAATCTGTCCACGTCAGCACGAGGTTTTTTCGTGCGCCAGGGCTGAGCTGGTAATATCCCACGCTTTCGCTCAACTACAGGATCAGATTGATGAAAGTCGCCATCCTTTCCGGCTCGGTCTACGGCACCGCCGAAGAAGTTGCCCGCCATGCTGCCGGTATCCTCAACGCGGCCGGCTTCGAGGCCTGGCACAACCCTCGCGCCACCTTGGCGGATGTACAGGCGTTTGCCCCGGATGCCTTCCTGGCGGTGACCTCCACCACCGGCATGGGCGAACTGCCCGACAACCTGCAACCTCTGTATTCGACCATCCGCGACCAACTGCCCGCCGCCTTCCGAGGCCTGCCCGGTGCGGTGATCGGCCTGGGCGACGCCAGCTACGGCGACACCTTCTGCGGCGGTGGCGAGCAAATGCGCGAGCTGTTTGGCGAGTTGGGCGTACGCGAAGTGCTGCCGATGCTGCGCCTGGACGCCAGCGAAAGCGTCACCCCTGAGGCCGACGCCGAACCGTGGCTGGCCGAGTTGGTCACTGCACTGCGCGCTTGACCGGAAACTCACGCAGCAACGCCAGCCAGGCCTGGGCGGCTTTGGACAGATAGGCGCCCTCACGCCAAATGAACGCAATGTCCCAGCGCAGGTAGTCGGGCGCCTTGAGCGTCAGGCGCACCACTCCCGGTCGCACCAGCCCACGGGCGACCACGCTAGGCAACAGCACCACGCCCTGGCCGGCCGCGACCAGCGCCACGAGAAAATCCGCCTGGCCACTGCGCCCGACTTCCTTGGGCGTAAAGCCCACCCCCTGGCACGCCTGCAGCAGCCGATCGTTGAGCACAAAACTGCGTTGGTACATCAGGAATGGCGTGTCCGCCAATTCTTCCAAACGCACCTGGGCGTTGTCCGCCAGCGGGTGATCCATCGGCAGCAGGGCGTCCAACGGCTCATCGCAGAAGGCTTGCCAGGCGAACGCCGGGTCGCTGGGCATCAGGCTGCCGCCCACGTCCAGCTCACCATTGAGAATCGCCTGTTCGATGGTGCGGCTGCCGCCCTCCAGCAGTTGGATGGTGACCTTCGGGTAGCGCCTTCGGTATTCGGCGAACAACCCGGCAAACAAGGTATCGCCCGCCAGCAGCGGCAAGCCCAGGCGCAACTCGCCACGGGTCAGTTGCTGCATATCGTCCAGCTCGCTAAGCAACTCGCCCTGCAAGCGCAGCATGGCTTCGGCCCGTTGCAGCACCACCTGGCCGGCGGCGGTCAGGCGGATCTGTGAGCCGGTGCGTTCAAGCAACGGCGTGCCTAGGCTTTGCTCCAGCTGCGCCACCTGCTTGCTGACCGCAGACTGGCTGATATGCAGGGTTTTCCCGGCCTGGGTAAAACCGCCACGGTGGATCACCTCGACAAAGCTGCGTAGCTGTTTGAATTCCATCGCTCAATTCCAGTTTGGAATAGCTGGCAGTCTAACAATTCGCTGTGGGGATGGCAGGCGTCTCTTTAAAATGGGCGCCTGCGAGGACCCAAAGCCCATGAAACGTTTCACCCGTCTGCTGATTGAACTGGTCGTACTCTTGGCTATTTACCTGTTCGGCTGCCAACTGGCCGTGTGGCTGGCGTGGCCGATTCCTGGCGGCGTGGTGGGCTTGGGCTTACTGCTGGCGACCTTTGCCAGCGGCCTGGTCAAGCCGGCCGCGCTGCAACTGGGCGCTGGTGTGTTGATGGCAGAAATGCTGCTGTTCTTTATCCCGGCGCTGATGAGCTTGCTGGACTACGGCGGCCTGCTGCGCAATGACGGCTGGCGCATCCTGCTCGTGATCGCATTCAGTACATTGGCGGTAATGCTGGTAACCGCCTTCACCGTCGAGTGGGTATGCCGCTGGAAGCTGCGCCATGAAGCTTGAGCTGATGCCGGTGTTCTGGCTCGCCCTGACCCTGGGCGCGTATGTGTTCAGCCGCTGGATCTACCGGCGCACCAGGCGCTACCTGTTGTCGCCGTTGATTCTGGTGCCGGTGTTGCTGCTGGCCGTCGCGGTGCCGATGAACACCGCCTACGCCGAATACGCCGCCGACACCCATTGGCTGATGTTGGTCCTAGGTCCCGTCACCGTGGCGTTTGCCGTGCCGATCTGGCAGCAGCGCCGCTTGCTGGCGCGGCACTGGTCGGCGTTGCTGCTGGGGATGGTCGCGGGCAGCGTGGCGTCTATCGCCACCTCGTTTGGCTTGGCCAAAGCCTTGGCGCTGGACAGCTCGGTGACGATGTCTCTGGTGCCGCGCTCCATCACCACGCCGTTTGCCATGCCGGTGTCGTCCGACCTTGGCGGCGTGCCGGAACTCACCGCTGTGTTCGTGATGTTCACCGGGGTGTTCGGGGCCATGCTCGGCGGTGTCTTGCTCAAGTGGCTGCCACTGCGCACACCGCTGGCACGCGGCGCCTTGTTTGGCGTGGGCGCCCACGGTGCGGGGGTCAGCCGTGCGCGGGAAGTGGGCGGCGAAGAGGGCTCGGTCGCCGGTTTGGTGATGGTGCTGACGGGCCTGCTCAACCTGTTTGCCGCGCCTTTATTGGCGGCGCTTCTCTGACGCCGTTTACACAGATTTAAACTATTCTCCAAGCTGACTCGCACGGTCATCAAGCTGGCTGCCAACGCTACTCCGGCGGCCAGGGCGTCTGACTAGACTGGCCCATCACTCAAAAAAACAATAAGAAAGTGCGCCAAGGAGGTCATTGCCGTGAGCCTAGCCCCTGTTCTATCGCCACAAAATGTCAAAAATCAGGTCAGCGCTGCCGAGTGGCAGACCCGCGTCGACCTGGCGGCCTGCTATCGCCTGGTGGCGTTGCATGGCTGGGACGACCTGATCTTCACCCACATCTCGGCCAAGGTGCCGGGCACCGATGACTTCTTGATCAACCCCTACGGGCTGATGTTCCACGAGATCACTGCGTCGAGCCTGGTCAAGGTCGACCAGGCCGGCAACAAGCTGATGGACAGCCCCTACGAGATCAACCCGGCCGGCTACACCATCCACAGCGCCATCCATGAAGTGCGCCACGACGTGACCTGTGTGCTGCACACCCACACTGCGTCGGGTGTAGCGGTGGCGGCGCAAAAGCAGGGCGTGCTGCCCATCAGCCAGCAATCGATCTTCGTGTTGTCGAACCTGGCCTATCACGCCTATGAAGGCGTGGCGCTGAATCACGAAGAAAAGGCCCGCCTGCAGGCCGATCTCGGTGAAAACAATTTCCTGATGCTGCACAACCACGGCCTGCTGACCTGTGGCAGTACCATCGCCGACACCTTCCTGATGATGTTCACCTTCCAGCGCGCCTGCGATATCCAGGTGCTGGCGCAAACGGGCGGGGCTGAATTGATTCCGATCGGGCCGCAGATTCTCGCCGGTGCCAAGGCGATGGTGGCGACTGTGACCAAAAGTGCACAAGGTATGGGGGGCGCGCTGGCCTGGCCGGCGTTGCTGCGTAAGTTGGACAGTATCGATCCTGGGTATAAAACCTGATGCCACTCGCCGAGATCCCCCTCAGAGCCTGGCGCAAGCGTGGCCAGGATTTCGTCTTTCGCGGCCGCACCATTCGCTACTGGGTGGCGGGGCAGGGCGAGCCATTGTTGCTGATCCACGGTTTTCCCACCGCCAGTTGGGACTGGCATTACCTCTGGCAACCGCTGGCCCAGCGCAACCTGGTGATCGCCTGCGACATGCTGGGGTTTGGCGATTCGGCCAAGCCGTTGGACCATGACTATTGCCTGTTGGAACAGGCCGACCTGCAACAGGCCCTGCTCGAACACCTGCGCGTAGATCAGCCGGTGCATGTATTGGCCCATGACTACGGCGACAGCGTCGCCCAGGAACTGCTGGCCCGGCACTATGAAGGGTGTTTTCAGATGGCCAGTTGTGTGTTCCTCAACGGCGGCCTGTTCCCCGAAACCCATCGCACCGCGCTGGTACAGAAACTCCTGCTCAGCCCGCTGGGCTGGATGATTGGCCGTGCGTTCGGGCGCAATGCGCTGTCCGACAGTTTCAGGCAAATCTTCGGCCCCGGCACCCGCCCCAGTGAAAGCGCCCTGGACGATTTCTGGAGCCTGATCGACTGCAATGCAGGCACGCGGATCCTGCACAAACTCATCGCCTACATTCCCCAGCGCCGACGCCTGCGTGAGCGTTGGGTGCAGGCGATGCAACATGATGAAGTGCCGCTGCGGGTTATCGATGGCGAAGTCGACCCGATTTCCGGCGCCCACATGGTGGCGCGCTACCGTGAGCTGGTGCCTCACGCCGACACGGTGTTGCTGACCAATATCGGGCATTACCCACAGATAGAGGCGCCGGTGCAGGTGCTCAAGCACTATTGGGCGTTTCGTGAACGCATTGGGCAGCCTGCGCCACGCCTTGCCTACTCCTGATTGAACACTGTCCCCCTGTGGGAGCGGGCTTGCTCGCGAATGCGGTGTGTCAGCTAAATATTCATTTACTGATCCACCGCATTCGCGAGCAAGCCCGCTCCCACAAAAAGCTCGCTCCACAGTTAGAGCATCAGTGGTTCATCGGCCATCATCCCCCTGCCTTATCGCGCACCATTCAGCGCTGATCGTAATTATTGTGACCAAACTCGCTGTGCCCGACACTCAACCCATTCCCATTATCCCCAGCGGAGTTCGGTATGAGTGAGTCAGTGCAGTTCCAGGATAAGGTTGTGATCGTCACCGGTGCCGGCGGCGGTTTGGGCCGCGCCCATGCGCTGCTGTTCGCCAAACACGGGGCCAAGGTATTGGTCAATGACTTGGGCGGTTCCACCCAGGGCGAAGGCGCCAATGCGTCGGCCGCCGACCGGGTGGTCGCCGAAATCCGCGAGGCCGGCGGTATCGCCGAAGCCAACCACGACTCTGTCACCGACGGTGACAAGATCGTACAGAACGCCCTCGATGCGTTTGGCCGCATCGACGTCGTGGTCAACAACGCCGGTATCCTGCGGGACAAGACCTTCCACAAAATGGACGACAGCGACTGGGACCTGGTTTACCGGGTGCATGTCGAAGGCGCCTACAAAGTCACCCGCGCCGCCTGGCCGCACCTGCGCGAGCAAGGCTACGGGCGGGTAATCTTCACCGCATCCACCTCGGGCATCTACGGCAACTTCGGCCAGTCCAACTACGGCATGGCCAAACTGGGCCTGTACGGTTTGACCCGTACTCTGGCGATCGAGGGGCGTAAGAACAACATCCTGGTCAACGCCATCGCCCCCACCGGCGGCACGCGCATGACCGAAGGCCTGATCCCGCCGCAAGTGTTCGAGCGCCTCAAGCCGGAACTGGTCAGCCCGTTGGTGGTGTACCTGGGCAGCGAAGCGTGCGAGGAAACCTCGGGGCTGTTCGAAGTCGGCGGCGGCTGGATCGGCAAGACCCGCTGGGAGCGCAGCCTGGGGGTGGGTTTTGATCCTGAGGCCGGTTTCTCCCCAGAAGATGTGGCGGCGCATTGGCAGCAGATCTGTGACTTCGAAGGCGCGGCGCATCCCAAGGACACGATCGAGGCGTTGAAGGAAATGATGGCCAACTTGCAGAAGTACAGCCTCTGATCGTTGCTGTAAAAGATTTGAATCCTGCGGGGCGCTGATGGCGCCCCGTTTTATTTTTGGCATAAAAAAGGCCGCTGCAAAGGCAGCGGCCGAAGTAAGACGTTGGATCAAGGAGCGACAAATCAACGTCAGTGAACAGCGGTAACAGACTGAAAACAGGCATCAATCCATTTGAATCTGGCTTTTCTTCCGGTTGGGGAAGCGGGCCGTTTGCCCTGAAAGCCCGCTAAGAATAGTCGCTTGTAACAAAATGAGTAATGCCGATTCATGACAAAAACTGTTGCGTAAACGGCAACAGTCGGCTCGTGCGCCATCCATGCCCCTGATAACCCGCCATCCACCCGGTTCATGCCCGCGCCCAGACCCAGGCCAGAGCGCCCGGTAATCCTTTCGAGCGACAACACGAATCCCTCCTTTGTGCGCTTATCGCTCCACAGGCGCGGCAGTAGGGTGGGGCCTTCTGTCACTCACCGGGGAAGACGCATGACAAAAACAACAATGCGCGCCATCTTCACGCCACAGGCGCTGGCCGCTGCGGTTGCATTGGGTTGCTGTGCCCAGGCACAGGCTGTTTCGTTCAACATTGGCGAGATCGAAGGGCAATTCGACTCCTCGCTGTCGGTCGGCGCGAGCTGGGGCATGCGTGATGCCGACAAGAAACTGGTGGGCACCGTCAACGGTGGCACCGGGCAGGCGTCTACCGGGGATGACGGTCGGCTGAACTTCAAGAAGGGTGAAACCTTCTCCAAGATCTTCAAGGGCCTGCACGACCTGGAACTCAAGTACGGCGATAGCGGCGTGTTTGTGCGCGGCAAGTACTGGTACGACTTCGAGTTGCAGGACGAAGACCGCGAGTTCAAGCAGATCAGCAATCACCACCGCGACGAGGGCGCACGCTCCTCCGGCTATGAATTGCTCGACGCCTTCGTCTATCACAACTATTCCATCGGCGATCAGCCGGGCAACGTGCGTCTGGGCAAGCAAGTGGTCAGTTGGGGGGAAAGTACCTTTATCGGCAACTCCATCAACAGCATCAACCCCATCGACGTCTCGGCTTTCCGCCGCCCCGGTGCAGAGATCAAGGAAGGGCTGATCCCGGTGAACATGCTGTTCGCCTCCCAGAGCCTGACCAACCAGCTGACGGTGGAAGGCTTTTACCAGTTGAACTGGGAAAACACCGTTTTGGATAACTGCGGCACGTTCTTTGGTGGGGACGTGGCGGCCCATGGGTGTAATGGTAACTACACCGTGGGTAGCCCGACGGTTGCGCCATTGCAGCCTGTGGCTGCGGCGTTCGGGCAGGGTTTTGAGGTGACGAACGAGGGCGTGATTGTGCAGCGCGCACGGGATCGTGATGCGCGTGACGGCGGCCAATTCGGTACAGCGTTGCGTTGGTTGGGGGACGACACCGAATACGGCCTGTACTTTATGAATTACCACAGCCGCACGCCTACGGTGGGTACGATCACCAATAACTCTAACGCGGCGACGATGGCCGCTATCCGTAACCTGGCCAACGCCCTGCGACCCGACCTCCTGCCTGGCGCCGGGCTGGTCACCAGCACGATGCTCGGTCGTGGCCAGTACTACCTTGACTACCCGGAAGATATCCGCCTTTTCGGCGCCAGTTTCTCCACAACGTTGCCCACCGGCACGGCGTGGACCGGCGAGATCAGCTACCGCCCTAACGCTCCGGTGCAACTCAACACCACCGACCTGACCCTGGCGCTGATCAACCCCACGTCCGGCCAATTGGCCTCACCCATCCGCAGCAACTTCGGCGACGACAACAAAGGCTACCGCCGCAAGGAAATCACCCAGATCCAAAGCACCATGACCCAATTCTTCGACCAAGTGCTGGGCGCCGAACGCCTGACCCTGGTGGGCGAGGCGGCCTACGTGCACGTCGGCGGGCTGGAAGACAAATCCAAGCTGCGTTACGGCCGCGACTCGGTCTACGGTGCCTACGGTTTCCAAGGCGACACCGACGGCTTTGTCACCGCCAACTCCTGGGGTTACCGCGCTCGCGCCATCCTGGACTACAACAACGCGCTGTTCGGGGTGAACCTCAAGCCCAACCTGTCGTGGTCCCATGACGTGGCCGGCTACGGCCCCAACGGTCTGTTCAACAAAGGCGCCAAGGCCATCAGCATTGGCGTGGATGCGGACTACCGCAGCACCTACACCGCCAGCCTGAGCTACACCGACTTTTTTGGTGGCGACTACAACACCCTGACTGACCGTGACTTCCTCGCCCTCAGCTTTGGCGCGAACTTCTGATTTGGCTTAAAGAAGGACAAGACTCTATGCGTAAGATATTTGCGGTAATGGCCCTCAGCCTGCTGGCAGTCAATGTGATGGCCGCTGTGTCACCGGAAGAAGCCGCCAAGCTCGGCACCACTCTGACCCCGGTGGGCGCCGAAAAAGCCGGCAACGCCGATGGCTCGATCCCGGCCTGGACCGGCGGCATCCCCAAAAACGCCGGCGCCGTGGACAGCAAGGGCTTCCTGGCCGACCCGTTCGCCAATGAAAAACCGCTGTTTGTGATCACTGCCGCCACCGTCGACAAGTACAAAGGCAAACTCTCCGACGGCCAGGTGGCGATGTTCAAGCGCTACCCCGAGACCTACAAGATCCCGGTGTACCCGACCCACCGCACGGTCAACCTGCCGCCGGAGATCTACGAGTCGATCAAGCGCAGTGCGCTGAACGTCAAGCCGATCAACGATGGCAACGGCCTGGAAAACTTCACCGGCAACCGTTACTACGCCTTCCCGATTCCCAAAAATGGCGTGGAAGTGCTGTGGAACCACATCACCCGCTACCACGGCGGCAACCTGCGCCGCATCATCACCCAGGCCACCCCGCAGACCAACGGCAGCTACACGGCGATCCGCTTCGAAGAAGAAGTGGCAGTGCCGCAACTGATCCCCGACATGGACCCGGCCAAGGCGGCCAACGTACTGACCTTCTTCAAACAATCGGTGACCGCGCCGGCGCGCCTGGCGGGCAACGTGTTGCTGGTGCACGAAACCCTCGACCAGGTGAAAGAGCCGCGCCTGGCATGGATCTACAACGCCGGCCAGCGCCGCGTGCGCCGTGCGCCGCAAGTGGCGTATGACGGGCCGGGCACTGCGTCCGACGGCCTGCGTACCTCGGATAACTTCGACATGTTCTCCGGTGCCCCCGACCGCTACGACTGGAAACTGGTGGGCAAGAAGGAGATGTACATCCCTTACAACAGCTACAAACTGGACCAGCCAACCCTCAAGTACGACGACATCATCAAGGCCGGCCACATCAACCAGGACCTGACCCGCTACGAGCTGCACCGCGTGTGGGAAGTGGTCGGCACGGTCAAGCCGAGCGAGCGGCACATCTACGCCAAGCGCCACATGTACATCGACGAAGACAGCTGGCAAGTCGCGCTGGTGGACCACTACGACGGCCGTGGCCAACTGTGGCGTGTTGCCGAAGGCCATGCGCAGTTCTACTACGACCACCAGACCCCGGCCTACACCGTGGAAACCCTCTACGACATCATCGCCGGCCGCTACATCGCCCTGGGCATGAAGAACGAAGAGAAGAGCAGCTTCGTGTTCGGCTTCCAGGCCAAGGCGGCGGACTACACCCCGGCGGCGCTGAGGTCTGAAGGCATCCGCTAACCTTGAGCTGAAATGCAATCAAGTGTGGGAGCGGGCTTGCTCGCGAAAGCGGTGGGTCAGTCGAAGAATCAGGCGACTGACACTCCGTATTCGCGAGCAAGCCCGCTCCCACATGGAGTTGTGCATACCTTAATTTTAATGTCGTTCAATCACCCCGCTGAATACTCCTTCAACAACCGCCAACCACAGGACTAGGGTAGGCGCCAGGTTGCAAAACAATAAGAAAGCAGGATGCAGCAATGACCGCCATGACACGCTGCCTGGACCGTCCTGGATTCATGCCACGGCTGTCCTCCCATCATTTGCTGCGCCCGCGCCTGGCCGCGCCATTGTTGGCGGCGCAGGCCCGGGTCAGGTTGCTGTGCGCCCCCGGTGGAAGCGGCAAGAGTGCATTGCTGGCCGAATGCGCATTGCAGGCGCCCACCGGTTGCCTGGTGTACTGGCTGCCCCTCAATGGCGTGGCCTTGAGCCCCCTCGATGTATGCCTGCGCCTGGCGCAAAGCCTGGGCCTTTCGTTCACCGATGAAGCCACCTTGTTGCTGGACTTGGGCCGCTGGCAAACCCCGGCCTGGCTGTTCCTCGACGATTTCTGCCGCCTGCCCGCACCCGAAACCGACGCCTTGCTCGACCGCCTACTCACCGCCAGCAGCCCGGCGCTGACCTGGTGGCTGGGGGCGCGGCGCCGCCCGCTGTGCAACTGGCCGCGCTTGCTATTGGATGATGAGTTGCTGGAGTGCGGCGCGGAGCTTGCCTTCAGCCCGGCCGAGATCCAGCAACTGTTGCCGGGACAGCCCATCGACGGCGTGCTGCAGTTCAGCGCCGGCTGGTGTGCCGGTGTGCGCATCGCGTTGCTGGGGGACGGCCATCCGGAAAAGACCTTGCTGGACTACCTGCAACACGAACTGTTCAGCACCTTGCCCGCCGAACTGGCCGAAGCCTGGCGCGTGTTGGCCCACCTGCCGCGTTTCAACGCGGGGCTGTGCGAGCACCTGTTCGGTTTTGGCGACGGTGACCAGTACCTGCGGGACTTGCAGCTCCTCGGTGCGTTTATCCAGCCGTGGGAAGACACCGACTGGCTGCAGGTTTTTCCGCCCCTGGCCCATTTGCTACGCGATGAACCCTGGCCGGCCAAGCGCTCCTGGCACCGGCGTGCGTGCCAGTGGTTCACCGCCGAACAGGACTGGCAGGCCGCCTTCGAGCAGGCGCTGCTGGCCGAAGAATATGAAGTGGCGGTGAGCCTGTTGCAGCACTTCACGTTCGAAGACCTGTTCCGTCAGCAGAACGCGGTGCTGTTATTGCGCCTGCATGAACAGCATGGCGACGAATTGCTGCTCGGCTCGGCTCAGCTTGTGGGGCTGGTCACTGCGGCGCTGTTGTTTGCCGGGCGTTTCGAGCAGGCCGCGCAGTGTATCGACCAGTTGGCACGGTTTGCCCCGCAACCCACGGCGGCGCTGCAACGCTACTTGCTGGCCCGCTGGCAGGCGCAATGGGGTTGGCTGCTGCACCTGAGCGGCGATGCCGAACGTTCCCGCGTGCATTTTCTGGAGGCGCTGCAAGCCTTGCCTGACAGCGCCTGGACATCGCGGCTGATGTGCCTGTCGGGGCTCACTCAACAAGCCTTGCTGCGCGGTGAACTGGACGTGGCCCAGTCGCTCAATCGCGAGGCGTTGTGCCTGGCCCGCGCCCAGGGTTCGTTGCTGGAGGCGTTGTTGGAACTGGACCATGCGCAACTGCTGGAGCAACGCGGCGCGCCGTATCGGGCACAAGCCCTGCTGGAAAACGTGCAAGGGATCTTGCTCCAGCAGCACCTCAAGGGCGGGCCGTTGGTAGGGCGCATCGCCCTGCGGCGTGGGCACTTGGCGCTGCGCCAGGGCCAGGACAGCCTGGCCGCCGAGTGTTTCCACACCGGCTTGACGATGTGCCTGCACAGCCAGGACAAACGCGTGCTCTACGGGTTTCTTGGCCTGGCCTTGCTGGCCGCCAACCGTGGCGATTATGCCCAGGCGTTTCTCCAGCTGCGCGAGGCCGAACGCCTGATGCAGCAACGCCAAGTGCCGGACACGGTGTACCGCGCCGTGCTGTTGCTGGTCAGCGGGCACCTCTGGTTGCAGCAGGGCCGCGCCGAGTTGACCGTGGAGGCCGTGCGCCGCGTGCTGCGCCACTTCCGTGGGCCCCAGGGCAAACAAGCACCACCGGCCACCCTGGAGCTGATCCCGCGTCTTGAATACCTGTTGGTGTTGGCGGAAGTGAAGTTGGGCTGCGCTGAACAACCCATTTCGCGGCTGACGACCTTGCTGGAGATCACCCACCAGCGCGGCATGCTGTGCCTCGAAACTGAACTGCATCTGGTGCTGGGAGAAGTGGCCTGGCAACTGGGCGACGCCGCCTTGGCGCGGCGTTCGCTGCAAGCCGGGCTGGCACTGGCAGCGCGTTGCCAGGTACAGCAAGCCATTCGCGAACTGCGCCTGCGGTCACCGGGTTTGCTCTGTGAACTGGGCCTGGAGCCCCAAACCGCAACGCCGGGCGCGGTGGAGAGTCCCCTCAGCCAGCGCGAGTTGGAAGTGCTGCAACTGATCGCCTTGGGCAACTCCAACCTGGAAATCGCCGACCGTTTGTTTATCTCCCTGCACACCGTCAAGACCCATGCGCGGCGCATCCATAGCAAGCTTGGGGTGGAGCGGCGCACCCAGGCGGTGGCCAAGGCCAAAACCTTGGGCTTGATGGTTTAGCCGCAGAACGCCTGGCGGTATTCCCCGGGCGTGGCGCCCATGGCCTGGCGGAAACGATGGGTGAAGTGGCTGGCGCTGGAAAAACCGCAGATCAAGGCGACCTCACTCAAGGCCAGGGTGCCGCTGCGCAACAGGGCCTGGGCGCGGGTGAGTCGGCGGGCCAGCAGGTACTGGTGCGGCGGCAGGCCGAAGCTTTGGCGAAACATTCGCGCAAAATGGTATTCGGACAGCGCGCACATACCCGCCAGTTGGCCCAGGCTGATGGGCTCTTCCAGGTGCTGGTCGATGAACTCCACCAACCGCCGCCGTTGGTGCGTGGCCAACCCGCCTTTCAAGCGCAACCCGTCGCGGGCACCGACCTGGCTGAGCAGGGTATGGCTGAGCATTTCATGGGCCAGGCTGCTGGTGAGCAGGCGCTCGGCGGGTTCGTGCCAGTTCAGCGCGATCAACTGGTGAAAGCGCCGGGCTTGGCTGACGTCTTCCAAAAAGGTGCTTTCGCGCAGTTGCAGGGTGCGCGGTTCGCGGTCCAGCAGGGTCACGCAGCCCAAGGCAAATTGCTCCGGGCTGAAATACACGTGGGCCAGGCGGATCTCGCCGTTGATCACCCAGGCCGACTGATGCTCGGCCGGCAGGATGCACAACTTGTCAGGCCCGCCCTTGGTGCCCGGCTGGTCACGCCGGAACGTGCCGGTGCCACCGCCGATGTAACACGACAAGGTGTGATGGCTCGGCGCCTGGTAGTTCTGGGCATCGTGGTGGTTGCTCCACAAGGCCGCAGACAAGCCGTCACCGAGCTCGGCGCAGGCCTCAAGGCGTGCGTTGGGCGAGCGGTTAAGGGCTTGAAAGACTTGCAACGATTCCAGATCAGGCATGGTGAGTACTCTCCGACGCCTTGCATCCTACTCCGCGATGCTGGCGTTGTGATCCCGCGGCCCGACAAAAGCGCAAGATTGTGCAAGAGCGCGCCCGGAGTTCAGGGCAACACTGTGGCTCAATCGATGGAGCCCGCTATGAACCTTTCCCTGTATTTACTCACCGTGCTGATCTGGGGCACCACTTGGATCGCCCTTAAATGGCAGTTGGGGGTGGTGGCGATTCCTGTGTCCATCGTCTATCGCTTTGGCTTGGCCGCGCTGGTGCTGTTTGTGCTGTTGCTGGTGAGCCGCAAGTTGCAGGTGATGAACCGGCGCGGGCATTTGATTTGCCTGGCCCAGGGGCTGTGCCTGTTTTGCGTGAACTTCATGTGCTTTCTGACGGCCAGCCAGTGGATCCCCAGCGGCCTGGTGGCGGTGGTGTTTTCCACGGCCACGCTGTGGAACGCGCTGAATGCCCGAGTGTTTTTCGGCCAGCGGGTGGCGCGCAATGTGTTGATGGGCGGCGGCCTTGGCCTGGCGGGCTTGGGGTTGCTGTTCTGGCCGGAGCTGGTGGGGCACACCGCCAGCCCGCAAACCTTGCTCGGCTTGGGCCTGGCGTTGCTGGGGACCATGTGTTTCTCGGCGGGCAACATGCTCTCGAGCCTGCAACAAAAGGCCGGGCTCAAGCCGCTGACCACCAATGCCTGGGGCATGGCCTACGGTTCGGCGATGCTGGCGACCTACTGCGCGGTGCGCGGCATTCCGTTTGAGATGGACTGGAGCGCGCGGTATATCGGCGCGTTGTGGTACCTGGTGATTCCGGGCTCGGTGATTGGCTTTACGGCGTACCTGACCCTGGTGGGGCGCATGGGGCCGGAGCGTGCGGCGTATTGCACGGTGCTGTTCCCGGTGGTGGCGCTGAATGTGTCGGCGTTTGCCGAGGGTTATCAGTGGACCGGGCCGGCGCTGGTTGGGTTGGTGCTGGTGATGCTGGGGAATGTGTTGGTGTTCAGGAAGCCTAAGCCTGTGACCCCAATCCTCACGACACAGCAAATCTAATGTGGGAGCGGGCTTGCTCGCGAAATCGGTGGGTCAAATACACATGCTTCGACTGACACACCGCATTCGCGAGCAAGCCCGCTCCCACACTTAAGACCGGTTGATCCTGCTATTTCATTCCAAGCCGCTTGGCCATGCGCCCCAGATTGGCACGGTCCAACCCCAACTCACGGGCCGCACTGGCCCAATTGTGATCGTGGCGCTCCAGGCAGGCGCTGATGATCTGGCGCTGAAAGTGCTCGGTGGCCTGGCGTAGGTCGCCGGTGACGATGGGTGTCGGTTCAGTGTGTTTCTCGATCATCGGCGCGCTGACGTCGGGCAAGTCCAGGTCCTGAGCGCTCAGGCTGAGTATCTTCGGCCGCTCGCGGCAATTGCCCAGGGCCTTGAGCGCACTGCGGCCGATCAAATGCTCCAGCTCGCGCACATTGCCCGGCCAGTTGTAAGCCAGCAGCGCCGCCTGGGCATCGCTGGTCAGGCGCAGGCTGCCAAGGCCCATGCGTGAGCGGTTCTGTTCGAGGAAGTAGCCGGCCAGCAGCAACACATCCCGGCCGCGCTCGCGCAGGGCCGGCACTTGCAGCGGATAAACGCTGAGGCGGTGATAGAAGTCGGCGCGGTAGCGGCCGTTGCGTACTTCATCGGCTAGGTCGCGGTTGGTGGCGGCGATCAGGCGCACATCCACCCGGTGTTCCTTGTCCGAACCTAAGCGCTGCAACTGGCCGCTTTGCAGCACCCGCAGCAGCTTGGCCTGCACGCTCAGGGACAGCTCGCCCACTTCATCGAGGAATAAAGTGCCGCCATTGGCCAGTTCGAATTTGCCGCGACGTTCGTTCAGCGCGCCGGTAAAGGCACCGCGTACATGGCCGAACAGCTCGCTTTCCACCAAGGTTTCCGGCAGGGCTGCGCAATTGAGGCTGATCAGTGGTTTGTCGGCGCGGGCTGAGGCGGCATGAATCGCCTGGGCCACCAACTCCTTGCCCACCCCGGTTTCGCCAGTGATCAACACCGTGAGGTCGCTGCCGCCCACCAGCTTGATTTCTTCCACCAGGCGCTTGTGGGGCTTGCTCTGGCCGATCATTTCCTTGTGCTGCTGGCCGCTGGCCTCACGGTAGATTTCCGCACGCAGGGTCAGGTTTTCGATGCGTTGGGCCACCTTGACGGTGGCGGCGGCCAGGCTGGCGAAGGCTTGCAGGGCGTCCAGTTCGACACGTTCGAAGCGTTCGGTGTCGAGGGCGTCCAGGGTCAACAGGCCCCAGGGCTGATCGTCGACAAACAGCGGGCAGCCCATGCAGTCATGGACTTCCAACTGACCATGCACACCGGCGACCAGGCCGTCGTAGGGGTCGGGCAGTTCGCTGTCGCTGTCAAACCGGGTGGGGCCAGGGCTGCTCATTAGCGCGGCAAATCGAGGATGCTCGCTGACCTTGAAGCGCCGGCCCAGGGTGTCGGGGCTCAAGCCATCCACCGCCAGCGGCACCAACCACTCGCCATCCAGGCGCAACAGCGCGGCGGCATCGCACGGCAGCAGGGCGCGCATGGCTTCCAGCAGGCGGCGGTAGCGTTCGCTTTCGGGCAGTTCGCGGGACAGGTCGGCGACCAGGGGGAGGAGGGTGGTGAGCAGCGATTGCGCAGTCATAATGACTCCTTGTAGTCCTTGTGACTATACGTTGTAGGAAGTCATACTGACTACAACACTTGTAAATTATTGATAAATAACGATTTATAAGTTGGCACGAATGCTGAGTAAGCAAAGGCAATCAGTAAAGAAGCCCAGGAGGCTCCCATGCTTAGTGCCCAAGACCGTGCCATCGTCAAATCCACCGTGCCCCTGCTGGAAAGCGGCGGCGAAGCGCTGATCACCCATTTCTACCGCATGATGCTGTCCGAGTACCCCGAGGTGCGCCCGCTGTTCAACCAGGCCCACCAGGCCAGCGGTGACCAGCCCCGTGCCCTGGCCAATGGCGTGTTGATGTATGCACGGCACATCGACCAACTGGACCAGTTGGGTGACCTGGTGGCCAAGATCATCAACAAGCACGTGGCCCTGCAGATTCTGCCGGAGCATTACCCCATCGTCGGTGCGTGCCTGCTGCGCGCCATCTCCGAAGTGCTGGGCAGCGAGATCGCTACACCTGAGGTGATGAGTGCCTGGGGCGCGGCCTATGGCCAACTGGCGGATATCCTGATCGGCGCGGAAACCGCGATCTACGAAGAGAAAGCCCAGGCCCCCGGTGGCTGGCGCGGTGCACGAGCGTTCACGGTGGTCAAACGCGTGGAGGAGAGCGACGAGATCATCTCCTTCTACTTTGCCCCTGTGGATAACGGCGCGATTCTGGCGGCCGCCCCCGGCCAGTACATCGGCATGAAGCTGGTACTGGACGGCGAAGAAGTACGCCGCAATTACTCCCTGTCGGCCCTGACCGATGCGGGCCTGTACCGCATCAGCGTCAAACGCGAAGCCGGTGGGCGAGTGTCCAACCACCTGCATGACCAGGTGCATGTGGGCGCGACCATCGACCTGTTCCCGCCCTCGGGGGAATTCACCCTGGCGGCCAGTGACAAACCGTTGGTGCTGATCAGTGGCGGCGTGGGCATTACGCCAACCTTGCCGATGCTGGAGGCGGCCTTGGCCACACAGCGGCCGGTGCACTTTATCCACTGTGCGCGTAATGGTGGCGTGCATGCGTTCCGTGACTGGGTGGACGGCTTGGCGACGCAGCATCCGCAGCTCAAGCGCTTTTATTGCTACGCCGAGGATGATGGCGTGAGCCCGGCGGCGGACAAGGTGGGCTTGCTGAGCCAGGAGCAACTGGCAGCGTGGCTGCCCGAGCAGCGCGATGTGGATGCGTACTTCCTGGGGCCTAAGGGTTTCATGGCCGCGATCAAGCGCCACCTCAAGGCGCTGGGTGTGCCGGAGAAGCAGAGTCGGTATGAGTTCTTTGGTCCTGCGGCGGCTCTGGAGTAACGCGGTCAAAAATGTGGGAGCGGGCTTGCTCGCGAAAGCGGTGGATCAATCTCCTAATGTATTGGCTGATACGCCGCCTTCGCGAGCAAGCCCGCTCCCACATTTGGCTCTGTGTTCCTTCTGATTAATCTCCTGTTAACCCCCTTCTGTTTAAACCACTCTCTGTGTGTAAACTTGCGGCCATTGGCACGACCAAACAAAGGGAAACGGAGATGAGTGACGAATTGCGTTTAGGCAGGGAGCGGCGCTTTCTGGTGTTGCTGGGCATCATCTGCCTGGCGCTGATCGGCGGTGCGCTTTATATGCAGGTGGTGCTGGGCGAGGCGCCGTGCCCGCTGTGCATCCTGCAACGCTATGCCTTGCTGTTGATTGCGATCTTCGCGTTTATCGGCGCGGCGATGCGCCGTAAAGGCGCGATCACGCTGTTTGAAGGCCTGGTGGTGCTGAGTGCCCTGGGCGGCGTGGCGGCGGCGGGTCACCATGTGTACACCCAGTTCTTCCCGCAGGTGAGCTGCGGGGTCGATGTGTTGCAACCGATCGTCGATGAGCTGCCACTGGCCAAGGTGTTCCCGCTGGGCTTCCAGGTTGATGGCTTCTGCAGCACGCCTTATCCGCCGGTGCTGGGCCTGTCCCTGGCGCAGTGGGCGCTGGTGGCATTTGTGCTGACGGTGATCCTGGTGCCCCTGGGCATCTATCGTAATCGTCAACGCAACGCCTGAGCCGATCATCGCAAACGCCCCGGCGCTTCCTGAGGGAAGCCCGGGGCGTTTTCGTTTGTAGGGTTTTGTGAACAGAGCGTGACGTAGGGCAATTTGAGGTGCGCGCAGCGTGCGACATGTTGTCACACGGAGCTTGCCGCAGGACGTTTCTGACCCGCCAAAGCGGCGCTTAAATTTGCACCCGGCGCCTAAATTGTGCTGTCAGTTCGTCGTTTGCGCGCCCTCGCGAAGTGCGCGCGGCGTGCGTCATTCAGTGATGTCTGAATGCCTTGTTTTATGGGGGGTTGGATGGGTTTTGCATGCCCTTACAGGGTGTAAGGGCTGGCGCAGGTCACCCTATAACACGGCAATTTTTGTGGTTTTTGTTGAGAATCGAACGCGATAAGATCGCGAACCTTTGCAATATTGGTGAAGGATTATTGCTGTAATCGATAAAAATTATTTCTTTATAAGACATGGTTTATACATCGCTAGCTAACTACAATCGCCCGCACTGAATGTCCGGTGCTGTTCAATATTTGAGCACTGGAGCGGTCGAGGGGCAGATGGATGGCTCTGTGCGACCCCAAGGTTCCGGCAGCCTTTCAACTATCCGCACCAAATGGAATTGGTCTGTAACAAGGCCTTTAACCACGAAATCGAATAAGAACTCACCGCAGGTCCGTGAAACGTAGCTTTATGGCGTGACGGACAGGCTCTTATTCAATCGAAGAGAAATGCCAACCCTTGGCAGGGTGAAGTGTTGGCGATCAAAACCCAACTGCATTGCGCAAGCTGCTTTAGAGGTCGTGAGATGAGTAAAAACAGGTACCCCCGATTACTAGGCTTTTTGCCGCTGCTTGGCATGATGTTAATGCTGGGAGGCTGCAAGTGGACCTTGCTGGACCCAAAAGGACAGGTCGGTCTGGATCAACGAAACCTGATCATCACCGCTACCCTGCTGATGTTGCTGGTCGTGGTCCCTGTGATCATCATGACCTTCGCCTTCGCCTGGAAATACCGCGCGTCGAACACCAGCGCGACCTACGCGCCTAAGTGGTCGCACTCCACCAAGATCGAAATCGCGGTGTGGCTGGTCCCGATCCTCATCATCATCGCCTTGGGTTACATCACCTATAAGTCGACCCACGAGCTGGACCCTTACCGTCCGCTGGAATCCGACGTCAAGCCGATCAACATCGAAGTGGTCGCGCTGGACTGGAAGTGGCTGTTCATCTACCCGGACCTGGGTATCGCCACCGTCAACGAGATCCAGTTCCCGGAGAACACTCCGCTTAACTTCCGGATCACCTCCGACGCGGTGATGAACTCGTTCTTCATCCCTGCTCTGGGCGGCCAGATCTACGCGATGGCAGGCATGCAGACCCGTCTGCACCTGATCGCCAACGAAAAAGCCGAAATGGAAGGCATCTCCGCCAACTACAGCGGCGCTGGCTTCACCGGCATGAAATTCAAAGCGATCTCGACGAGCCAGGAAGACTTCAACGCCTGGGTAGCCGAAGTCAAGGCCGCACCTAAACAGCTTGATCAAGCTGAATACGATGCCCTGACCAAACCAAGCCAAAACAACCCTGTCGCCCTCTACTCCACGTACGAGCCGAACCTGTTTCAGAAAATCGTCGATAAGTACGAAGGTATGAAACCAGGCAAGCCGGTCAAGCACGAGAAGAAAGAAGTGGCCGCGGTTGAAGGTTCTGACACGGGCTCGCATTCAACTGCTGGGGCAGAGGAGTAAACGATGTTTGGTAAATTAAGTTGGGATGCCATCCCGTTCCACGAGCCGATTGTGATGATTACCATCGCCATGATCGCGCTGGGTGGTCTGGCACTGTTTGCAGCAATCACTTATTTCAAGAAGTGGACCTACCTGTGGACCGAGTGGCTGACGTCGGTCGACCACAAGAAAATCGGCGTCATGTACATCATCGTGGCCATGGTCATGCTGCTGCGTGGTTTCGCCGACGCCATCATGATGCGTACCCAGTTGGCCATGGCCACCGAGGGTTCGCCTGGCTACCTGCCACCTGAACACTATGACCAGATCTTCACCGCCCACGGTGTGATCATGATCATCTTCATGGCGATGCCATTCTTCACCGGCCTGATGAACCTTGCAGTGCCGCTGCAGATCGGCGCGCGTGACGTTGCCTACCCGTTCCTGAACTCCCTGAGCTTCTGGCTGCTGGTTTCCGGCGTGGTGCTGATCAACGTATCCCTGGGCGTCGGCGAATTCGCCAAGACCGGTTGGGTTGCGTATCCGCCGCTGTCGGGCATTCAGTACAGTCCTGGCGTGGGTGTGGACTACTACATCTGGGCGCTACAGCTATCAGGGCTGGGGACGACGCTGACGGGGGTCAACTTCCTGGCCACCGTCCTGAAAATGCGCGCCCCTGGCATGAAACTGATGGACATGCCGATCTTCACCTGGACCTGCACCTGGGCAAACGTCCTGATCGTGGCTTCGTTCCCGATCCTGGCCGCTACCATGGCGCTGCTGTCGCTTGACCGTTACCTGGATTTCCACATTTTCACCAATGAACTTGGTGGCAATCCAATGATGTACGTGAACCTGTTCTGGGCATGGGGTCACCCTGAGGTGTACATCCTGATCCTGCCAGCGTTCGGTATCTTCTCCGAAGTGATCTCGACCTTTACCGGCAAGCGCCTGTTCGGTCACCACTCGATGGTTTACGCATCGGGCGCGATCTCTGTACTGGGCTTCATGGTTTGGCTGCACCACTTCTTCACCATGGGTTCGGGGGCCAGCGTCAACGCCTTCTTTGGCCTGGCGACCATGCTGATTTCCATCCCGACGGGGGTGAAGCTATTTAACTGGCTATTCACCATCTACCACGGCCGTTTGCGTATCACCAGCCAGGTTCTGTGGACCCTGGGCTTCATGGTGACCTTCGCCATCGGCGGCATGACCGGCGTACTGCTGGCCATCCCGGGTGCTGACTTCGTACTGCACAACAGCCTGTTCGTGATCGCGCACTTCCACAACGTGATCATCGGTGGTGCTGTATTTGGCTACATCGCAGGTTTCAGCTTCTACTTCCCGAAAGCGTTCGGCTTCAAGCTGCACGAAGGTTGGGGCAAGGCTGCATTCTGGTTCTGGATCTCGGGCTTCTTCGTCGCGTTCATGCCGCTCTATGCACTGGGCTTCATGGGCATGACCCGTCGTCTGAACGCCACTACCAACCCTGAGTGGGTACCGTACCTGTACGTTGCCATGTTCGGTGCGGTGATGATCGCTGTGGGTATCGCCTGCCAGCTGATCCAGCTGTACGTGAGTATCCGTGACCGTAAGCAAAACGCTTGCGACTCCGGCGACCCATGGAATGGCCACACCCTGGAATGGTCGACCTCGTCGCCACCGCCGTTCTACAACTTCGCCGTGATCCCGACTGCGAACACCATTGATGCGTTCACCGAAGCCAAGGAAGACGGTACTGCGTACCAGAAGCCGGCTAAATATGAACCGATCCACATGCCAAGCAACACCGCCACTGGCGTGGTGATGGGCGGCCTGTTGACCGTGTTCGGTTTCGCGATGATCTGGCACATCTGGTGGCTGGCAATCGTGAGCCTGGTTGGCACTATCGGTTACTTCATCGTTCACGCAGCCCGTGACGATCAAGGCTACATGGTGCCGGTCGAAGAGATCGAACGCATCGAAGCCGAGCAGCACGCTCGCCTGGTAGCCGAGAAGAAGATCCCGGCCAACCGTGTTGAAACCTCGTTGGAACAGGCTTAAACCATGTCGAACTTAGTGACCAATGCTGGACACGCCCATGTCGATGACCATGGGCACGATGACCATCACCACGACTCGGGGCCGATGACCGTTTTCGGTTTCTGGCTCTACCTGATGACCGACTGCATCTTGTTTGCGTCGATCTTCGCGGTGTACGCGGTACTGGTAAACAACGTAGCGGGTGGCCCGTCGGGCCACGACATCTTCGAACTGCCTTACGTGCTCGGCGAAACCGCCTTGCTGTTGTTCAGCTCGATCACCTACGGCTTCGCCATGTTGGCCTTCTACAAGGGCAACAAGAAAGGCGTACTGAGCTGGTTGGGTCTGACCTTCCTGTTCGGCCTGGGCTTCATCGGCATGGAGATCAACGAGTTCCACCTGCTGATCTCCGAAGGCTACGGCCCGCACCGTAGTGGCTTCCTGTCCGCGTTCTTCACGCTGGTAGGCACCCACGGTCTGCACGTAACTGCCGGCCTGCTGTGGATGGCGGTGATGATGTATCAGGTCAATAAGCACGGCCTGACCAACACCAACAAGACTCGCCTGAGCTGCCTGAGCCTGTTCTGGCACTTCTTGGACGTGGTCTGGATCTGCGTATTCACCGTTGTCTACCTGATGGGGACTCTGTAATGGCTAATGCACACTCCCATGACAGCCACGATGCCAGCCACGGCAGCGTCAAGTCGTACGCTATCGGCTTCATCCTGTCGGTCATCCTGACCCTGATCCCGTTCGGCCTGGTGATGTACCCAACCTTGCCGAAGTCGATCACCTTGATGATCGTTCTGGCGTTCGCGGTGATCCAGGTTCTGGTTCACCTGGTGTACTTCCTGCACCTGGACCGCTCCGAGGCCCAGCGTGAGAACGTGATTGCGTTTGTGTTCGCAGGTCTCGTAATCCTGCTGCTGGTTGGCCTGTCGATATGGATCATGTTCAGCATCCATACGTTCATGATGGCGAAGTGAGGTAAGACCCGATGTCGCTTAAGCACTTTATCCAAATCACCAAACCGGGGATCATTTTCGGTAACGTGCTTTCTGTGGCGGGCGGTTTCTTCCTGGCCTCCAAGGGGCATGTCGATCTGGCCATCTTCCTGGCTGCAATGATCGGCACGTCCCTGGTGGTCGCTTCCGGATGTGTGTTCAACAACTGCATCGACCGTGACATCGATATCAAGATGGAGCGCACCAAGAACCGCGTGCTGGTGCAGGGCCTTATCTCCCTGAAGCTGGCACTGGTCTACGCGACCGTCCTGGGTGTTGCCGGCGTGGCGTTGTTGTACAAGGTGGCCAACCCGTTGGCGGCGCTGTTTGCCGTGATCGGCTTTGTCATCTACGTCGGTCTCTATAGCCTGTACCTCAAGCGCAAGTCGGTTCACGGCACGCTGGTGGGCAGTCTGTCGGGGGCGATGCCGCCGGTGATTGGTTATGTGGCTGTGACCAATAGCTTCGACATGGCCGCGCTGACGCTACTGGTGATGTTCAGCCTGTGGCAGATGCCGCACTCCTACGCCATTGCGATCTTCCGCTTCAATGACTACCTGGCGGCGTCCATTCCGGTTCTGCCGGTAAAACGTGGCATCCAGGTGGCCAAGAAACACATCCTGCTGTACATCCTGGCCTTCCTTGTGGCGACCTTGATGTTGACCTTCAGTGGCTACGCCGGCATGAGCTACCTTGCCGTCGCCGCCGCCATGGGCATGTACTGGTTGTACATGGCCTGGACCGGCTACAAGGCGGTGGATGACACCGTTTGGGCGCGCAAGCTGTTCGTGTTCTCGATCTTCACCATCACCGCGCTGAGCGTGATGATGTCCCTGGATTTCCAAGTGCCGAAAGAGCTGTTGCTGACCTACGCCCACTGAGGGGTAACGCAGTGAAAGAGCCCCGCCTTCGAGAGAAGCGCGGGGCTTTTTCTTGGGCGCTCGGTTAAATCGTCTGGCGATAGTCTCGTCATACCCCTGTGTACGAGCTGTGCGAATCCATCTCGCCCTCACAAGGATTAGTCAAATGGTCAGCGTTAGTCGTCGGTCCCTTTTCGCCCTGGCCGCGTTGTTTGCCGAGCAGCAAGGCATCGCCGAGGAACAGGTGGCGGTGTTTGCCGGTTCCATGGCCGCCCTGCGCTACGCGGTGTTGGCGTTTACCGATGAAACCCATGGGCTGGTGATGGCCACACCGTCTTAAGAAGTGCCGCGTTAGGCGGCCGAGTCGAACAAGGCGCCGGTCAAGGAAGTGGACCTGAACGCCGAGCACGCCCACGACGTACCGGCCATGCTCGCCGTCGATTCCCAGGCGGGCATGCTGTACCTGTGCAACCCCACCGGCACCGTTACGCCTACGGGTGACGGTGGGGAACAAGCGGGAGATAGCGCGGTTTCGGGAGGTGTTTGCTGCGAAAATTGAACAAGTTAGCTGACACAACACAGTTCAAAATGTGGGAGCGGGCAAGCCCGCTCCCACAATGGGTTTAGCGGTGTTGCTGAGAATGCGTTATTGCTGCGCGATGCTGTACCCGTCAAACGCACTCTGCTGCTGCAGCGCAGTGATCACGCTCTTGCGGTTCAGTGGCTGCTCGGCCCCTGAGTTATCCACAAAGCTTTCCACTTCCAGCTCGGCTTCATCGCCTTCACCCACAAAGCTGAAACCCAGGAACTCGAACGCCTCGCGGTCTACGTTCAGCTTGGAGCGCGGCGTGCGCAACGGCAGGGTGACGCTGGTGCCATCCTTGCTGATCACAAACACTTCGGCTTCTTTCTTGGGGCGTGCGGCCTTGCTCTTGCCCGAGCTTGGGTTGCTGATGGCCAGGTGGCTTTGGTTCAGGACTTTCAACGCCAGGCCGTAGACCAGCTCCTGGAACTCGGGGTCATCCTTAAAGCTGGACAAGATGCGGCTGATGGAGAACTTGCTGCTCAGGTCTTCCAGGGCGATGTTGTCGGCGGCCTCGGCATCCTTGAGTTGCTTGAGCTGGCCCATCAGCTCGTAGGCCTTGTCGTCGTCGAAGGCATCATGAGCCTGACGGATGGCCACGCGCAGTTCGCGGATCTGGTCGCTTTCCTTGGAGGTGTGGAACGCGTCCAGCACCATCTCGCTGATGATCTTGGCCGCTGGCACATGCTGTGAAAGATTGATGGCGTTTTCGTATTCAGCTTTGGACGGCAAGGCGACTACGGATTCTTCGTGGTGGGAATCAGACATTGAAATTTCACTTCAGTAAACGGGGGACAAAAAAGCGTCGGGCATTTTCAGGGGGGAGGGGGATCAGGTCAAGGCGTGGCCGAAGGGCGGCAAGCCGGTGCAAGCGTGGTAGTGAGGCGAAGGCCAAAAAAACAGGGAGCCTCTCGGCTCCCTGACAGCTTTTTATGGGTAGCTGATTGAGTCGATCGAGCAACTCGATTTATTACTCTCATAGCTGTTGGGGCGTACCTGCCACACGCCTCCTTGGTTCACTCCCAACCACATGGCTATCGCGATAATCAGCGTGGCGTCGTGGACGTGTTTGTCCTGACGCCAGCAAACCTTTTGTTGAGTGCCGCTAACCTGCTGTTCGAATTTTTCCTGGCAATATTTAGGCATGATTGAATCCTCGTGTTTAGCGCAATGACGCTTTTTCCGGTTTAGACGTGAGGTGTTTCAAGAGGGGGGTGTTTTGTTCATCGCAGTCCTCCTTGATAGCTGGGTGTGAAGCACATCGTCAAAATCACTGCGCTGTTGGGGTACAGACCACCCCTAGCAGAACCGGCACGCTGGAGTCGGCCGCGTTGAAATGCAGGTCCACCTGGCTGGTATTGTTCACAGCCGCCGTGCGGACACTCGGGGTTACGTCAAATGGGCCGATGCGCCTGATATGGCTGGCTAGCTGTTGGGCCAGTGGCCCATTGCTTGCGCGCACTGTCAGACGGGGTTGAAAGCCGATCACAGCGCGGGTCGGCAGTAATTCCAGAGAGCCGCCAGTCGAGAGAAAGGGCGGTGCGCCGGTTGGCAGCGGGTAAACCTCGGCATTAAAAAAACGCAGGTCGAGCCAGGTCGAGGCGCTCAGTGCAAAGCTGCCAAAAGCACTCATGTCCAGGCTTATGCTCAGCGACAGGGGCTGAGTGAGGGCAAGCGTTGGCGTCACCGTGGTCGCCACTTGGAAAAAAGCCGGCCATGGGCTGCTGCCCAGTAACACGCTTGCGGTGCTCTGCACGGGAGTGGGTAGGCCCATGCTCAGTTGTTCGACCAAATGGATCGGGCTATCGGCGCTATGGCTCAGCCAAGTTGCAAATGTCGCGCTCCAGTTTTCCAGCACATAACCAGGGCAGAGGAACGGCGGCGCAGCGTCGCTCATTTGCGCCCACATATTGCTCTCGACTTTTTCGGGTTGGGATGCCAGCCAGCACTGGTTCAACGCGGCCGCGATAGCGGGTGCCTGAGGACCGAGCGTCGATAGCAACTGCTGGTGCGCGCTGGCCAAGGGGTCGGTGGACGTCTTGAAAAGGGGGGTTGCACGGGCCGCCGGTGGGGCTGCCAGGCGTGCGCTGATCAACTGTCGGTAGTGTTCGAAATCACCCGCGGCGGCACCGGATGCGAATGCCAGCATCGGCGGCTGCGCGGCACGCTGCAATAGATAACTCAAATAGATCCAGTACGCACTGAACACACCGCTTTGGGCCGCGTAGGTGGCATTGGGCGTCGGGATACCATTACCCAGCAGGTAAATACACCAATTGCGTATGTCACCGACCGGGCTGCCCAGCGCGCTGAAGGTGTTGACCGCTGCCACTGAAAACACTTCGTTCGGCATCAGCCCCGCCTGGCGCGACAAGGCCTGGGTGTAGAGCTGCCATAGGGATTGGTCCGTCAACATGCGCGTATCTCCTGCTTTACACACCCATACACCGCAAGGCCGGGAGCCACGGGGGCTCCCGGCTGCACATCAAGCGCCCAGTTGTTGGCTGACCACTCCCAGCAGCACCGGTACGCTGGTGCTGACCGGGCCAATGGTCACCGAGGCCGATGCGTCATCCCATTGGATGTCTTGCTTGGTGCCATTGGCCGACCCCGAGATCGAGCCGATACGGAATGGGCCAATGCCGATTGACGCTGTGGTCTGGGCTTCCCAGCTGCTTTTCACATTGCTGTAGTCGCTGGACTTCATCTGCAGGATTACGGTGGGTTCAAAGCCCACTACCACCTGAGTCGCATACCTGGCCAGTGCACCATCCTCCCCAAAGAAGTCCGCAGACCCAGGGTTGAGTTGGTTGTGGTAGGTCGCCACCAATGCGCCCGAATCCCACCAGGTACCGGGTGAGATGATGAAGCTGCCAAACCCGGTGAATTTGACGGTCAGTGAGAAGTCACTGCTGGTGGTGTCGATGCTGGTTTTTTGCCCACTGGCAGAGCCGCTCGCGCTGAAGTTGAAAAAGTCGCCGAACAGGCTTACGTCTGTCGATGCGCCCCAGCCTGACTCATCCAGGTTGTAGGTAGCCGTACTGGACGTAATGGAAATGGTGGCTCCGGCGCTGGTCTGCCCTGCCACACTGTTGGCTTGCCATTCTGCGTATTTGGTGGCGAAGGCTTGCAGGGAGTAGGAGGGGGCCAGCGAAGAGACCAGCGACGAAGCCGGCGGCGGGGTAGTGCCGCCGATAACGACCGGCTGAGAGCCTGGTGGAGCGATAGAACCCGAGGTGATCGCCATATTGAAGGCGTTTTGCCCGATCAGGCTTTGCGCGCCGTTGATACCCACCTTGGTCCGGGCTTGCTGCAGCACTGAGTACCCTGGGCCATACAGTTTGACCATCAGCGTATCCAGATTATTGGCCGCGCCGATCAGTTGGTTATTGGCCGTCACGTAGCCGGGATAGCTCTGCACCACCCATGTTGAAAAAGCTGGGAAGGGCGCCGAACCGACCGCCTTGAAGTTGGTGTACTGCTGGATCGCCTGGGTCATTGTGTTGTTGAACGCCGTTTGCGCCGTGTTCAGGGCGGTCGTTGCCAGGTTCAACTGACTGGTCAGGTTGGGGTTGGGCAATGCACCAAGGTTGATACTGTCGAGGAACACGGCATAGCTGCTAAGCAGCCCACCGCCGGCGGTATAGGACGGGCTATTGGCCGGCACCACATCGCCCAAGCCATGAATGTAGTAATTGACGATGGTGGGGTCGGCGTTCCCCAGGTCGATATTCAGGGTGGTGGAGCCGGCACTGAATTGCTGGCCATTTCCCAGTCCGCCCGGCAGTGCCGTGGCTTGTACTGCGCCCATCCATTTAGTCCACAGGTCCAGCGTGTCAACGTTAGCCATGTCATCGAGCTCCAAATCGGTTGAGTTAACCGAGCACCGCAGCACCCGCCACGGTCTCCGAGGACGCTCAGTGCACGGGGTTGCGTACACTGAGCGCCGGGTTCCATGGTGGTTGTCGTGGGCAAGCAACGCACTGTGTGCAATGCTGATTTTCAGGCTCAAAAAAGCTGATTCGCTGTCGGTACAACTACCGATAGGGCCTGTTCAAATCAGCCCTTCGCGCAGGGCATAGCGGGTCAACTGCGCGATGCCCTTGAGGTTTAGCTTGGCCATGATGTGTTCGCGATGAGTACTCACGGTCTTGCTGCTTATGTGCATGCACTCGGCGATGGCTCGAGTGGTGCAACCGTCTACCAGCAGTTGCAGGATCTGTTTTTCCCGCGGGCTCAGAGGCGCTCCGGCCAGCCCATTGCGCTGGCTGGGGTGGCGGTTGACGGCCATGGCCGTGGCGACATCAGGCGACAGGTATACCCGCCCGCTGGCCACGGTACGCACGGCTTTGAGCAGTTCGTCACAGGCACACTCTTTGAGCAGATAGCCGCAGGCGCCCGCCTCCAGAGCCTGTGAGATTTTGCGCAAATCGCCGTGGGCCGACAGGCACAGCACACGCAGGTTCGGGGATTTCAAGCGCGCGCGGGATAAGGTATCCAGACCATTGAGCTGCGGCATCTCCAGGTCAAGAATCACCAGCTCTGGCTGTTGCTGGTCGATCTGCGACAGCGCTTGTAAGCCATCACCTGCCTGGCCCACGATGCTCATGTCGCGCTCCTGGCCAAGCAAGGCCATTAGCCCTTGGCGAAACAACTGATGATCGTCCACCAGCAAGATTCTCAGCGGCCCCCCACTCATGGTGCTCCCTCGCTCGTTTGGTCGAGCCGAGGCAGGCGAATACGTGCGCAGGTGCCGACGCCAGGCTGAGAGTCGATCTCCAATCGTGCCCCTATCTTGGCCAGTGAACCAGCGATGCTTTGCAAGCCAAAGCCACGGTTTTGCGTATCAAAACCCTGACCGCAGTCGGTAAGGGTCAGCACGACACAGTCCTGTTGGCAGGATGAACTTAAGAGTGCCTGATCGGCTCTGCTGTGCCGCCGCAAGTTGGCCAGCAGCTCCTTCAATCCGCGTATCACCGGGGTCAAGGCCTGGGGGGGAACTGCGGTCTTGGGGCCCTGCAGGTTCAATAGCACTGACGGTGAGCCGGGAAAGTGCTGGTGCATCTCCCGTACGGCGGCCCGCATGGCATCATCCAGCAAACCGTCGACGTTGGGCTGCGGACTGAGGTTGTGCACAAGCAGACGCAGCTCCCGACTGACTTCCTGAAGCTGGCGTCGCAGGTCTTGGAGTGTCGAGCGAACAGCTTGGCAGGCCTCATGCTGCTCAAGGCCGGCCAGGCACATGATTACCCACGCCAGTGTCTGGGCAGGGCGGTCGTGCAAGTCGTGGGCAATGCGTTGGCGCTCGCGGGTAATCGCGCAAATAACGGACAGGCTAGAGCGGCCTGCGCGTGGCTTTTTCTGACGTGACATTCCCTGTCTCCGTGCTGTCCCTGGTAATGATGCTTCGTCGTCCGATACTCCTTGCAACGGACGGCCGCTCACATGATTGGAGCGACGAACAGGCAGCGCAATACCGCCGATAGCGTAGATCTCAAGTTGACGCTGGCGGGTCAAGGCAGTAACGCAGCAGTTGTGTCAGGTTTTGCAGGCCCAGTTTTCGGTAAAGGTTTTGGCGGTGTTTGCGCACGGTCAGATCGCTGATGCCGAGGGCCTTGGCAATTTGCTTGCTGGTTTGGCCGCTGGCGATTCGATTCGCGACTTGCTGCTCACGTCGGGTCAACTGCGCCAATTTCGAAGGGGCGATTGGCGCAGCGCAGACGGCGTCGAAACTCAAGCTCCACGGCAAAAATCGCCAGTTGCACTGCCGTTTTAAGGCCGGTTTTCGTGAGGATGTTGCTGCGGTGTTTGCGTGCCGTCAGGGGGCTGATACTCAACTGCCTGGCAATGGCCTGGCAGTCCATGCCCAACCCGATCAACCGCAATATGCTTGATTCCCTGGGGGTTAGGTTTTGGCGCCCGACCGGGGGAATATTGGGCAAGGGATGGCCTGGCGGGTTGGGGAGGAACCCACGTTATAGCACCTAATCAGTCCAGCTTCTTCAGGCACGCCTCAAGGATATCCAGCCCTTGCTCCAACACCCCAGGCTCAGTGGTCAACGGCGCGAGCAAGCGGATGATATGCCGCGACTTGCCGCTGGGCATCAGCAGCAAACCCGCATCCCGCGCCAGGCTCAGCAGGTGCGCCAGTTGCTGGGGGGCGGGCGTACCGTCGGCGTTGACCAGTTCGATGCCACGCATGGCGCCGACACCGGTCAGGCGCCCGAGGAACGGCGAGATACCCTTGGCACGCCAGGCGTGATAACGGCTGACGATGGCCTCTTCCTGCTGCGTCCCCCAGGCCTTCAAGTGTTCATCGGTCATCGCATCCAGCGTGGCCATGGCGGCCGCACAGGCGATGGGGTTGCCGGAATATGTACCGCCCAGGCCACCTTTGGGCAGGTTGTCGAGCAACGCCTGGCGTCCGACCACCGCCCCCAGTGGCACGCCGCCGGCGATGCTTTTACCCAGCAGGATCAGGTCTGGCTCAATGCCCAGGCGCGAGAAGGCAAAGCGCTGGCCGGTGCGGCCAAATCCTGATTGGATTTCATCGGCAATCAACAGGATGTTTTTTTCGTCGCAAAAGCGCCGCAGCGCCTGGGCGAAGTCGACATCCAGGGCCAGGAAACCGCCTTCACCCTGCACCGGCTCGATGATGAAGCAGGCCACATCGTCAACGTCGATTTCCACGCTGAACAGGCGGTCCATGGCTTTGAGCGCTTCGGCGCAGTTCACGCCGTTGTCGGCACTGGGATAGGGCAGGTGATACACGGGGCCGGGTAGTACACCGACCTTTTGCTTGTAGGGCGCCACCTTACCGTTCAGGTTAAGGGTGGCCAGGGTACGGCCGTGGAACGCACCATCGAAGGCGATCACCGCTGTGCGCCCGGTGGCGCCGCGGACGATCTTCAAGGCGTTTTCGGCGGCTTCCGCGCCGCTGTTGGTGAGCATGCCGCTGACCGGGTAACCCACCGGAATGAAGGCGCAGAGGCGATTCATCAGCTCGATATAGGGCGCGTGAGGGGCGGCATTGAACGCATAGTGGGTCAGTTGGGTCGCTTGTTCACGGATCGCCGCGACCACGCCTGGGTGGCAATGGCCGAGGTTGAGCACGCCGATGCCGCCGACAAAATCGATATAACGTTTGCCCGTGGTGTCCCAGACCTCGGCGTTTTTACCGTGGCTAAGGCTGATGGGATGAACGATGGAAATCGACTGGCTGATGGTTTCGCGGCTCATGAATCGGGGACTCGGAAGTGGCGGGCTTTTTTCTATCTAAGCCGTAGGGCGGGTCCCGTCGCAAACGAAATAAAGTCGCTGGGTCATTCCAAATCGGAACGCGTGCTTAGCGAACGTGTACGGCGCCGGCACAACGCTCGACGGCTCCCACCCTCACTCCGAAACCCCATCCTTGCCCGCTGCCTTGGCGCGGTACAGCGCCTGATCGGCACGCGCCATCAAGGCGGCGGGGGACTCGCCCGGTTGGCGTTCGGCCACGCCCAGGCTCAGGGTGACGCTGAAATCGTCTTGCAGCGCTGCCGCCTTCAGCGTGTTACGGACAGTGGCCGCCATGGCCTTGGCCACTTCCAGTGAACTCTCCGGCAACACCACCATGAACTCGTCGCCTCCCCAGCGGGCCACCAGGTCGTCGGCACGCACGCAGCTTTCCAGGCATTCCACCACCCGCACCAGGGTCTGGTCGCCCACGCCGTGGCCGTAGCGGTCGTTGATCGGCTTGAAGTCGTCGATATCCATGGCGATCAAAGCCAGCGGCAGGCGAAAGCGTTGGGCGCGCTCGCATTCTTCCAGCAGCACTTTTTCCAGGCGATAGCGGTTGGCAACCAGGGTCAAGGTGTCCCGCTCGGCCAGAGAGCGGTTTTCATTCAGCTGCAATTGCAGTTGTTGATTGACCCGCGACAGTTCCCGCGTGCGCTCGGTCACCAGGGCTTCAAGGGATTGGTTACGTCGCTCCAGCTGTTCAATGGAGCATTTGCGCGCATGAATATCGCGATGGGCCCCCACCATCCGTGCCACCGAGCCATCGGCATTACGCGCAATCACATAGCCACGGTCTTCGATCCACAGGTAGCTGCCATCCTGTTTGCGGCAACGGTATTCGATCTGGTAATGGGGCGCGCGACGGTGGATGTAGTCATCAAACCGCGCCATCACCTTGGGGTAATCCTCGGGATGGATCACGTTTTCCCAGGTAAATACGTTGTTTTCCAGGGAGTGACGGGGGTAGCCCAGCATCGCGTACCAGCCCGGGTTGCGGTAGACGAAGCCGGTGTTGGCGTTCCAGTCCCAAATCCCATCGCTGACCAACTCCAGCACGGTGTGCAACATGTCGGCGTTGAGGTGAGAGAAATCGGTGTGCTGCGGATTATTGCCAGAAATATCGTCCATCTGCGTGCTCCCTGCCTGCACTGGCTTCCAAGGCCAGTCAAAATTGACACCGATACTTCGTGGCTGGAGCTACTGTACAACGGGGCTTGGGGGCTTTGAATAGGGGGCGTGTGATGCTTTTTTTAGGGTGGCAATGGGCTATTGCCTTGGAGTGGTACCCCGTTCATCTATTGTGTGATGCTTCAGGTCATCGTTGGCCCTACAGGTGAATCCGGTACCAGCCTAACCTCCACCCGTTGGCCCAGTGCTCTTGCAGCACTTGCTAGAGTAGCCAGTGTCATTCCGGCATCGTTTTGATCAAGGGCGCGGTCTACGGCAGTCCGGCTGGTATGCATGCGTTCAGCCAGTGCTTTTTTAGTGATTTTCTGTGCCTTCATCGCTTCTGCCAATTGCCAGGCGATAACCCGTTTCAGCGCCCCAGCGGACACCTCCTCGCTCAGGCCATCGTCGTTAAGAAAAGCATCGAAGCTGGAGCCGATATGTTTGTTCATGTGAGGTTCCTCATAACTTGCTCTTGCGACGCCTTGCCGTATCTAGTTCGACAGCCGGCGTTTTCTGGCTCTTTTTAATAAACCCGTGCAGTAACACCATCTGGCAATCGACCAGCGTGAAAATGACCCGCGCGATGCTGTTATCAAGTTCGGTTCGTACCTCCCAGAGGCGGCTTTCCAACTTTCGAACCAGCGGCATTCCCTGTGGCCATCCGAACTGGACGGATTTGATATCGATGCCTATGAGTTTTCTGTCTTCTCTGGGCAGTTCCATCAGCCATTCACGAACCGGCTCGTTACCTATCTCAGTTCGATAAAAGACAACGTTCAACACAAGATGTATGTCATTCACTGGCGAGTGTACCAAAATAAGTTCATTTGACCATCGGCGATTGATAGGGTTTTTCGCGAAGATTGGTCAGAGCCTGGCACTTTTTTATCGGAGCAAAAGGTATTGAGTTGTTTCTTAAAATATCAATAAAAACATAGGCATAAGTGATTTCAGAAAGGTCGGTGTGATCGTGTTACTGCTTGCGTAAGAAAGATTACTTCGGCGCCACCATCCTCGTCCGCGCCCTCCCATCCGCGTTGTGCTGGTAAATCGCCTCCGGCTGCCCCTGCTCATTGAAAAACACCTGGCCAATCCCCGCCGAATTCCACAGCCGTTCACCCGCATCACGATGCTCCGGAATGTGCGGCACCACCTGCATGGTGCGCCGGCGGGTGAACCAGTTGAGGGGCGAACGGGGGGAGTAGAGCCAGCGGTTGAGGCGGTCGAACCATTCCAGCAGGCGCGGGGGGAATTCGTTTTTGATGCCGCTGCTGGTGATCTGCCAGATTCGTGGGCCGGCGTTGCGATGGCGGATCAGCACCTCGTAGACGAACGAATAATGCACATCACCGGAGAGGATCACGTAGTTACCCGGCGTACGCGAGTGACGGAAGATGTTGAGGATCACCTGAGCGGCACCGCGATGGGCCATCCAGTTTTCGGCGTCTACCAGCAGCGGGTGGCCGCACCAACTGAACACCTTTTGCACCGTCTCAATCAGCTTGACGCCAAAGACCGGCGCGGGCGAGACGATGATGGCGCAGGGGTGGTCGAGCAGTGCCTGTTGCAGTTCGCTCAAGGCTTCCCAATCCAAAAGACCGGAGGGTTGCTTGAGGGTGAACTCGCTGCGCCAGCGGCGGGTGCGGGTGTCGAGCACCACCAGGGCCGGCGTGGTGGGCAGTACGTAATGCCATTGCTGGAAAGCCAGCAGCGCGTCGATCAGTTCATCCTGAGCGCCGGCTTGTAAGTGATCGGCCTGAACGCCGCTGGCTAGCGCCTGGGCCTGGCTCACCAGTTCGCCAAATACATCCGGTTGGTTGCCCCAGCCCTGGCACAGCAGGTAGGCCAGCAGGGCGTTGCCGATGATGCGCTTGGAAAAAGGATGGCCGTAGGCGGTTTGCTCCCATTGGGCGCTGAGGTTCCAGTCATCGGTGATGTCGTGGTCGTCAAAGATCATTAAGGTGGACAGGTGCGCAAATACCCGCGCGACACCCGGCAGGCCGTCGCGAAAGCGGTCGATGTGCACCTGTTCCCGGGTATACCGCCCTTGTTCTTCACGGCTCAGTTGCGGCGGCTGTGGTGCGATCAGTGTCCAGGGTGTGGGCGACCAGACCAGCAGGTACATCGCCAGCACTTCGGCGAACGTCACCAGATGGTTATCGGCGGTGCTGCTGGTGAAAATGGGTTTTTTCACGCCGCCAAAAAAGCGCTCGCGCAGGGTTTCGTTGCTGTCCAGCGCCGGTAGCAGGTCGGCGCGATGGTAGTAGCTGGCACTGTGGCCGTAGAGGCTGGCGCTGTCGTCCACCACGGCGCCTTCCAGGTATTCGTCGAACAGGCCCAGGCGTGCGATCAGCGCATGGATGGCCCGCAGCATTGGCCCAGCCACATCGTCGGCGTATACCTGGTCGCCGCTCATCATCAGCAACGCGGGGCGTTCGTTCAGGGAGTGAGACTCGGCCAGCAAGCGATCGACACACAGCAGCCCGTCATTGGCTGGGTGGTGAGGTTTGCGGCACGAGCCGTGCACCAGTTGATGAATGCGACTGTGGAGAATGAAGTTGGGCGTCTGCGCATTGCCGTACAGCAGGTGTGGCGCCCATTCGGCGATGCCTGCGTTATCGACCAGCAGGTCGTACTCGATGAGTTCATCCTGGGGCAGGGCGTCTTCCAGTGGTACGTCGATCAGATGGATAACGGCCTGGCGGCCCACCGGCACGCGCTGGCAGTGGCTTGGGCCGAGGGGAATGTCCCGGGTCTGCCCGGCGGCCTGCAGCCTTAGCGTCATGGTCAATTCGCGGCTGCCTACCAGCCACAGCACCAGGCGCTGGGGTTCCAGGCGACGCAGCAACGGGCCGGCAATTACGGCGGGCAGTGGGGCGGGGTGAGGCATGCGGGTACAGGCTCCGGGCAGAAGAGAGCCGGTGAGGTTAGCGCAAAGGATGTGAGTGTTTTGTTAAGGCAAGGCTCGCTGAAACCACAGAGGGCAACACAAGTGTTGCCCTCTGTTTCAAGCGCGTTGAGCGTGCAACCGCCAATCAGGTGTGCGAGTCGCCTTCCACCTTTGGCACCGTAAACCGGAACTCGCTGCCACGGCCCACTTCACTTTCAGCAACAATCTTGCCGCCATGGGCCTGGATGATGCCCTGGGTGATATACAGCCCCAGGCCACTGCCGGTCGGGTTGTTCTCGGTCTGTGTCCAGTAGCGATCAAACACATGGGGCAGTTGCTCCGGCGCAATGCCTTCGCCGGAGTCGCGCACCGAAAACACGATCTCCTCGCCATTGCTCATGGCGCTGATGCCGATATTGCCCTGGCGCGGCGTGAACTTGATGGCGTTGCCGATCAGGTTCGACAGCACCTGGAACAAGCGCTCCGGGTCGGCGTTGATTTGCAGGCCGGGCTCGGCGTTGAACGACAGGTCGATGCCTTTTTCCATCGCCAGCGGTGCCAGCAGCGAATAAGCCTCTTCGAAGATCTGGCTCACATCCAGCGCCACCGGCTTGACCACATAACGTCCGGCCTCGATTTTCGAGGTGTCGAGCAAGTCTTCCAGCAGCACGTTCATGCGCCCGGCGGCCTGTTGCATGGTGTCGATGGCCGAGGAAATCCGCCGCGACGTGTGTGGGCCATCGGAGCTGAACGCCTTTTGCATCATGCCGCACAGCATGGAGATGACGGTCATCGGGTTGCGCAGGTCGTGGGACACCACCGCCACCAACTCATCGCGTGCCCGCACTGCTTGTTGCTCGCGCAGCACCTGGCGCGCCAAGTCGTTTTCCAGGGCCGAGCGGCGCAGGTCGTTGGCGGCGAAGCGGTCACCGTGGCTCCACTTGGTGGAGATGCCGGCCATTTCCACTTTCCAGATTTCAAACGAGGTGCGTGGGCGCAGGCGCAGGCCGGCGTCGGAGGTTTCCAGGTCCAGCGGCTTTTTCGGGTCGCCGCTCCAGTTGATGTTCTCTTTGACTTCCGGGCGGAACCACAGCACGCCGTTATCCACAGGCTTGGGCAAGCTCATGGCCAACACGCCACTGGCCACCTGCTGGAACTCCACGCCAGGCGGATACACCGAAGCCAGGTTATGGCTGGAAAACACCGGCTCGCCGCCCTCTTGCAGCCACTTGTGCAGCGCGCGGATCTGCGCCGGCTCCGGGCAGTTGCCGTAGCGGTGCAGTTGCTTGTCTTCGATGATCGCAACGCCGCCCGCCAGGGCCAGGTCCATCAGTACCTGCGGTTGCTGGGCCAGGCCGTCGAAGACGTTTTCTTCCGAGCGTTTCATCGCCTGGTCCAGCAGGGCCAGGGCCTCGACTTTCTCTTCGCGCTGGCGGCTCAGGTCCAGGGCTTCCATGGCGCTGATTTGCAACGACAGCACCTGGCCGATGGTCTGGCAGGCGGTGCGCAGGTCATTGGGCACCAGCAGTGGCTCGCGGTTGCCGCAGCTGATCAGGCCCCAGAGTTTGTCGCCCTTCATCAGCGAGATGCTCATGGACGACAGCACGCCCATGTTCTGCATGTACTGGCAGTGGATCGGCGACACACTGCGCAGGGTGGCAAAGCTCAAATCCAGCGGCTGGCCGGTGTCTGGGCGCAATTTGGGCAACAGCGGCACCGGCTCATAGGCGGCGTTGGGGATGATGCGCAGCCAGTTGGTGCGATACAGCTCGCGGGCCTGCTCGGGGATGTCGGACGCGGGGAAGAACAGCCCGTTGAATAGCTCCATGGACGGTGCCGATGCTTCGGCGATCACCTGGCCGTGGCCTTCGTCTTCGAAGCGGTAGATCAGCACGCGGTCGTAGCCGGTCATGGCCTGGATTTCATTCACGCTGATTTCGTACAGCGCCTGCAGGGTTTTCGCCGCCTGCAAGCGTTGCAGCATCTTGCCCAGGTCGCTGGTGCGACCGTTCAGCGCCCGTGGGCGGAAATCCTTGAGCAGCGGTTCGAACTCCAGCACCAGCACGTGTTGATGGCGATGCAACAGGCCTTCGAACTCGGCGCCGTTAAAGCTCACATGCAGCGGCGGCGCGTCAAAAAACGTGTTGTTTTCGGCCATCGCGGCAACGGCCTTGGCCGTTTCGGCGCCCACCAGGGTATGCAGCGGCTGGCCCAGCAGCGCCTCGGGCGTGTGGCCGAACAGAGCAGCGACGTTGGCGCTGACCTGGATGATATTCAGCTCGGGCTCCGACAAGGTCAGCAGCACGCCATGGGGCTGGATCGCCCCCGGAAAGCGGATGGGCTCGTCGGCACAGTTGGCAAGCAGCTCTTCAAAATCTTCGGGTTTCATAGCAGTACCTCCTGGCTGTCGAGCCATTGCTCAAAGCAGCTGAATGTGGAACGGGCAGCCTCCACCGCGCGTTGTTTCGCGAGAGCGTCCAGCGGCAGGTGGCCCAGATAATCGAGAAAGTCTTTCCAGCGCCGACCGGTCTCGGCGCCATATACATTGAGAAACGCACCGCCGTTTTCGGCATTTACGTCCAGGCGCTGGGCCATTTCCCGGCGCAGTACCTGGCCGCCCAGTGTTGCGCCTTCCAGCACATACAGGGCGCCCAGGCAGGCGGCGGGGGTATCGAAAACCGGCAACTCGGTGCAACGGGGCAGGGCGCGGATAGCCTGTGCATCCAGGCCCAATGCCGTGAGGTCGCCCAACAATGTCGGCGTTTTCACACGCAGCACGGGATCGTAGCCTTCAGGAATCAAACCACAGTTGTACAGAGCCACTTCCATTGGCCCATAAAACCCGTAGTACGCCTGGAGCAAACGCTGGTACCAGCCGGCATCCAATTGCTCGCAGAAAAACGGCAAGCGTTTTTCCAACGCGACGTGCAGCAGGGCAGTGCCTGTGCGCAACGCATCCAATAACGTGGGCGCGACCTGAGAATGCATTCAATAAGCTCGAACTGTGGGCTTTTAGGCCATGAATGACGCGTTGAAAGGGGCGACAATTCTACACAACTCAAGGCCGTCAGCAGCTTGCGCAAGGCGAAAACGCTGACCGGCGGATCAGAAAAGTCGCTCCATGCTCATTAATGACCCCAGAGCCTGTTACGAAGTTCGGTTTAGGTGATATCGCGACGCTATCAATGCAGGGACGTGCCCTGTTGGGTCAGTGCCGTTTGCACGCACTCAATCAGGTGTTCACTGCTCCACGGCTTGGGCAGGAACCGCACCGAACTTCCCAGTTGCTCCGCCAGCTTGGCATTGCCGGAAGTGAGCAGCACCGGGACCGTTGGCCAGCGATGCGCCACCACCCGGCTCAAATCATAGCCATTGAGCAACCCCGGCATTTGGATATCGCTGACAATCAGGTCCACCGGGTCGTCGCCCCGTTCCAGGTAAATCATCCCTTCATCGGCCGAAGGAAACGACGTCACCACCGCCCCGAAATCTTCCAGTACATCCACCATTAACGAACGAATGATCTCGTCGTCTTCCAGCACTAAAATCGATGGCTGAGCCATGATCCTTACTCCACCATCAGGGTTCAGTAAGGTGGAGTAGAACACGTCTGTATAGGTTCGATTGGATGTATTCGGGGCGATGGGTGGTCATCAGAAGGGCGTTGCAGGATACTGCGCCCACCTCAAAGGTCACCTCGCACAAGGCCGTTCACTGTGAAAGACCCGGATTTGGGCAGCCGCATGATCAAAGTCGACCATGCCGGCGAGCATGGCGCGATCTGCATCTACAGCGGCCAACTGTTCATGGCGCGACTATTTGCCCCAGGCATGGTGGCTGAACTGCAGGAGTTTTTGTCCCACGAACGCCGCCATCGCGCTGTGTTCCAGGCCGAGTTGCAACGGCGCGCTTATCGTCGCTGCCGCAGCTACTGGCTGTGTGGCCTCGGTGGTTTAGTGCTGGGTTTGCTCACCGGCCTGTGTGGGCGCAAGGCAATCGTCGCTACCACCGTCGCGGTCGAAAGCGTGGTGCTCAAACACCTGGCCCATCAACTGCACACTTTGCGCGATATCGACTCGCAGGCCGTGGCCGCGATTGCCTCTATCGTCGAAGAAGAACAACACCATCATGACCATTCGGCCGCGCAGATTGATAGGCGCGATCCCTGGTTTCGCGCACTGACGCCGGTGGTCACCGCCTGGACCGAAACCGTGATCTGGATGGGCATGCGTTCCTGACAAACAGGCATAATCGTCCGCTACACCTGCTGTGGAGCCCCCCATGAAGTACGCCGTGTTCGCCCTCGCCCTGACGCTCGCCACCAGCCCAGCCTTCGCGGCCGGTGATGCCGAGGCGGGCGCCAAGCTGTTCACCAAGACCTGCGGCGGTTGCCACAGCGTCGGCGAAGGCGCTCGCGGTGGCTTCGGCCCGGAGCTCAACGGCATCATCGGCAGGCCCGCCGGCACCACCACCGACTACCAATACTCCGACGCGATGAAAAACTCCGGCGTGGTCTGGACTCGCGACAAACTCGCCGCCTATATCGAAGCGCCGAAGAAAGTGGTGAGCGGCACGCGGATGATCTTCTGGGGCATCAGCGACCAGGAGAAGATCGACAACATCCTGGCTTACCTCGAAACCTTCCAGCCCAAGTAATCACTCGCGCACGTTGCGGAACAACATCAACCGCGCACTTTCGTGCAGCCCTCGGGTCAGCCCCTGCAAGCGTTGAAACTCTTCGGGATGCTGTTCGGCGACGTCTTCCCGTGGCGTTTTTGAAGCCAGGTCATGCAGGGTCGGCGCGCTGCCGTCGTGTTGCATTTGCAGCAAAAATTTTTGGGTCACGCCGCCGATGATCGGGAAGGTGCCTTCGCGCAACACCAAGGGCACCACCCGTTCACCTTCGGGCGCAGGTTGCTGGATATCGCGGCCCATGGCGCCATTGCGAAACGGCATGCCCGCCATGCCGGCCACGGTGGGCAGCAGGTCGGCCAGGCCCACCGCTTCCTCGATGACGCGAGGCTTGAGGCCGGGGGCGTGAATCAGCAGCGGCACGTTGTTGCTCTCCAAACCCAGCTGTTCAAAGGCGGGCGCCATGTGCGGGATCTGGCTGATGCGCGTGTTGTGGTCGCCGAAGAACACAAAGATGCTGTTGTGGTACCAACCGCCGGCCTTGGCGATGTCCATCAGGCGGCCGATGTTGTAGTCCAGCAGGCGCACGGCGTTGTATTGCTCGACGCTGCGCGAACCGGCGGCCTGTACTTGTTCCAGGGTCATGTCCTTGACCTGGAAACCATCGTTCTGCTTGGGGATGGTGAACGGGCGATGGTTGCCGGAGGTTTGCAGGTAGGCGAAAAACGGTTGCGGCTGGGGCACGGCGCGTAATAAGCCATCGGCTTCCTTGAACAGATCCAGGTCGGAGATGCCCCACACGTCTACCCGTGGCGAGCGCCAGTGGCTTTCTTCATACAGCTGCACGCCGTCGATACTCTGGCGGATCAGCGCGTTGATATTCGCCCAGCCCGCGTTGCCGCCGATCATGTAGAACTTCTGGTAACCCTCGAACGCGTTGATCAGCGTGTGTTGCCGGGTGATCAGCGGGTTACGGGTGGCGGTCTCTTGGCGCGTCACATCCGGCACGCCGCTGATGCTGGCCCACACGGTCTTGGCGGTGCCGGTGACGGGTACGTAGAAGTGCTTGAAGAACCAACTTTGGGTGGCCAGTGTGTCCAGGTTCGGCGTGGGGTTCAGCGGGTTGCCATAGGCGCCCACGGCGCTGGTGCCGAGGGATTCGAGCATCACGAACACCACGTTCGGCGGGTGCTCGCCAGCCAGTCGATAGGGCTGCACGCCTTGTTCACGGGTGAAGGTCAGTTGCTGCGTATCGGGCTGATCAACCCCCAGGTAGTGAGCGATTTGCGGGTAATGCTCGCGCACCTTTTTTTCGTCGAATTGAGACTGGCCAACCTTGAGCGTGTCGTACAAAAACAGCACCGGGTTCAGGCCCACGGCGGCCACCTGGCTGTCACCGGAAAAGAACGCATCACTCCAGCGCAGGGGCACCGGGTTTTCCAGGTTCAAGTTGGCGACGCGACCGAGCAGGGCCAGCAGCACGACCGTCAACCCCATCACCGAGACTGACACCCGTGCCCATTTGCCGATGACGGCTTTGGGCCGATCCAGGGTCAAGCGCTCCAGACACACCAGCGCCCACACCCACAGCGCCACGGCCGCCAGCCAGCAGGCGGTTATCCACAGCACCGGGTAGGTTTCCCACACCATCTGTTGGGAAATCTGAGCGTCTTGCAGGTAACGCAGCACCGTCGCGTTGATGCGCACGCCGAGGTAGGCGTAGTGGCCGAAATCGATGATGTACACCAGGCCCACCACCGCCAGCGCCACCACCAGATAGCCCCGCGCCAGCCAACGCAGAGCGGGCAGGGTGATGAGGTTCCAGCGCGGCAGCCAGGCCAGCACGGCCAGGGGCAACAGGAGTAACACTGCCAGGCGCAGGTCGAAACGCAGGCCGATGGCGAAGGTCTCCAGCAGGTGCGGGGTATTCAACGCCAGGCCCGAAAAGCCCAGTACGAACACCAGCCGCAACGCTGCCAGCAACACAAACACCCAGCCGATTGCGCCCACGCCGTAGCGTAGGCGGCGGGATTGCAATGCAGTCATTTTTTCCCCATTTTTTAAACCGACGCAGAACCAATGTGGGAGCGGGCTTGCTCGCGAAAGCGGTGTGTCAGCCAAACATGTACTGACTGACACTGCGCATTCGCGAGCAAGCCCGCTCCCACAGTTTGATCTGCATGCATCCAGCGATGACGCAGTAAGTTGCCAAGAGCGGATCGACCAAATAATCCCAATAGTTCTCCGACGCCTTAAGCCGCAACGCAAACGCCAGCGTCCCCACCACCAACATCCACACCGCCAGCGCATTACGCAGGGCCAACATCACCAGCGCCGCCATTGCCACGAGCACAATCATCGGCCGAGGGTTGAAGCCCCAGCGGTACGGGTCGATATAGGTCAGCCCCAACGTCGCCGGGTACAGCACCAAGCCCAGCACACAAAACAGCAGCAACATCTGCACGCGGTGCGGGCGATCAACAGGCTGCACCACGCCCAACCGGCTCAGCGCCACCCACGCCAGCAACACCAAGGTGCTGATCGCCAAGTCATCGGTAAAACTGCGCACATACGCCGCCAACGGCAGCGCGTTGACCGGGATAAAACTCACCGCTACCAGCACCGGCAACAACCACGGCCGCCACGGCTGGGTGACGCGCAGCGCGCACAGCGCCACAAACCCCAGCAGCACAAAACTCAAATGGGCCTGCCACATCACAAACGCTCCGCCAGCCAGGCTTCGTTGAAGCTGACATGTTTGATAAAGGTGTTATTCCACGAATACACCAGGTGGTACGTGCCATCCGGGCTGCGGCTGAAATACGGGTATTCGTACTCAAAATCGCAGCCGACCGGTTTGCACACGCGGTAATCCAGGCTGCTGAGAAACCGCTGCTCCAACGGCAGGCGCCGCGCACCGCTGGAGGCGCGAAAACCCTCCCCGATGATGGCTTTGTAGGCCTCGGGGGAGAACGGCTGGCCCAGCGGGTCCGGCGACTGGTCCAGCTCCACCACGGTGCGCCACTGGCTGAGCTGGGCGTCGGTGCCGTAGAGACTGAGTTTGAAGCGGCCGTCTTGCAGGTCGTTGAGGGCCACCAGCAGCCCGTCATCCTCCGTGCCCACCGCCGCCAGCGACGAATTGGGGTTGGCTGGTTCCAGCGGATACGGCTCGCTCCAGGTTTGCCCAGCGTCGGTGGTGCGGCTGGCGAGCACGCGGTGATGGGTGTCGCCGGCGTAACGCAACATCGCCACGGCGCGCTGGCCGTCCAGCGGTACGATGGTCGGTTGCAACGAATGCTTGCCCCGGCTGATGCGGAATTTATCGATCACCGCCCCATCGGCGCTCAAGTACAGGTACTCGGCAAACTTGCCCATAAACTCGTGGTACACGGGCAAACCGATGGAGCCATCGGCATGGAACACCGGCGCGGCGCGCACCAGGGTGCTGATGTTGAAGAACGGCGACGTCACCAACTGCCTCGGCGCCGACCAACTGGCGCCGAGGTCATCGGAGACCATCACGTTGATCGCACTGGCGGCCCAGCCGCCCACCGACACCGACACGTAAAACATCCACAGGCGTTTGTCCGGCGCCAACGCGATCACCGGGTTGCCGAGTTTGCGGATGTAACGCCGGGTGCCATCGCGGGTGCTTTCGCGCGTGGCCAGCACCTGCTCGGCGCCCCATTCGCCGCTGTGGGCATCAAAACGCGCGGTACGCACCTGCACATCGGCGGCGCCTTCGCGGGAACCGGCGAACCACACCGCCATCAAGTCGCCGCCGGGCAGGGCGGTCACCGAGGATGAGTGCACAAAGTCGGTGAGCTGGGTGGACACAAACCGGCTGCTGTACTGCGGGGCCGCCGCGACTTTGGCGGTGTTCGGGCTTACCTGGGCAAACGGCGCCAACACATGGGGCGGATGGCTTTGCCAGGCGGCAAAAAACACCGCCAGCAGGCTGCAAATCAATAAGGCGGAGCGCATAGAAGACCTGTGGATAAAAGGATTACGGCGCACGCTCATCCGGCAGGCGCTTCCTGCGGCCGGTGAGCATGGATAACGGCAGGTTGTCGCGCACCTGGACACTTTCAATGATCGCTGCCAGCACATGGATGCCCACCAAGCCCAACAACACATTGGCGGCGGTCTCATGGATTTGCAGCGGCCAGTCAGCACCCCACAGGGCATCGACTTCCTCCATCAAAAAGCCGCTGACGCCCACCGTGAGCAACGCCAGCAACATCAACAGCATCACCAGCGCGCCAATCGGCGAATGGCCCAGCCGGTGTTGCGGCCGGCCATTGAGCAGCGAGCGCAGGTGGGCATTCAGGCGTTTGGGTGTCGGCCAAAAGTCTGCCCAGCGTGCGCTGCGCGGCCCGACAAACCCCCACACCCCGCGCACCAGCAGCCAGGCCATGGCGTAGTAGCCCAGCCAGACATGCCAGCTGTCGCCCGCTTCGTTAAAGCAGTAATTGGCGACAAAGACCCCGGCGATAGACACATGAAACAGCCTCACCAACGGGTCCCACAGGCGCAGGGATTGCGCTGGCATCAGCCTTTGATCTCAGTCTTCACAGCCTTGCCGGTGACCGGGTCGTGGTAGATCTCGACCTTGCGCTTGTCTTTGTCGAAGCCGTAGATCTCGTAGCAGTTGCCGTCAGTGACCTTGAACTTGCTGATCTCGTAGCCTTCGGCCTTGAGCTTGTCCTGGAAGGCTTTTTGGTCTTGCCATTGCGAGCGCTCGGCGGTGGTGCACTGCGGGCCAGCCAGGGCCAAGGGGCTGGCGAGGATTAGGGACAACAGGAGAATTTTGCGCATGGAAAAGCTCTCAGCAGATGTGGGAGATTTCACAGTGCTAAACCAACCTTAGGGCAACCTTAGTTGGCAACGAGCCGTAACATCTTTGCCAGTGGTGTTCGGGTAAAACCCGGCATGATTTCGCCGTTTCCTACAGAGAATCAGCAATGCGCCTACTCCTTGTCGAAGATGACCGTGCCCTCGGCCAGGGCATTCGTGTGGCTTTGGGGGCCGAAGGCTACACCCTCGACTGGTTGCAGGACGGCGTGGCCGCGCTGCACGCGCTGCGCACGGAAAGCTTCGATTTGCTGCTGCTCGACCTCGGCCTGCCGCGCCTCGACGGCATCGACCTGTTGCAGCAACTGCGCGCCGAGCAACACGATTTGCCGGTGCTGATCCTCACCGCCCGCGACGGCACCGCCGAACGCATCGCCGGCCTCGACGCCGGCGCCGACGACTACCTGGTCAAACCCTTCGACGTCGAAGAACTCAAGGCCCGCGTACGCGCCCTGTTGCGCCGCAGCCAGGGGCGCGCGCAACCGCTGCTGGAGCACGCCGGCATCAGCCTCGACCCGGCCACGCAGCAAGTGCACTACCAGGCTGAGGAAATCATCGTCACCCCCATGGAATACCAACTGCTGCACCAATTGATGGTGCGACCCGGCAAAGTGGTGACCCGCGAACGCCTGTCCCGCGCACTGTACGGCTGGCAGGACCGTGTGGAGAGCAACACCCTGGAAGTGCTGATCCATAACCTGCGCAAAAAGTTATCCACAGAGCTGATCCGCACCGTGCGCGGGGTGGGCTACGTGCTGGTGCTCACCCCATGAATTCGGTACGCACGCGCATCCTCATCCCCGTCTTGGTCCTGATATTGCTGGGCGACGCCCTGATCAGCTGGCTGGTGCTGCGCGACAGCCACCACGAAATCGAAGAAGTCTACGACGCCCAACTCGCCCAAAGTGCCCGTCTGCTGCAAGGCGTACTGCGCCAGCGCGACCCCGGCGAGGCCGACTGGGACCGCCTCTACCAGGCGTTTGACCAGGCCATGAGCCGGGTGGGTGAGGAGGGCGTTGCCCACCCCTATGAAACCCGCCTGACCTTCCAGGTCTGGCGCAGCGACGGCCAACTATTGGTTCGCTCCGCCGAAGCGCCGGTACTGGCGGCACCGCCTGCGACCCTCGGCTCCCACGACCTGATGGACAACGGCAACGACTGGTGCGCCTTCCTCCTCGCCGACCCGCAACAAGGCCTGTTGATCTGGGTGGGCGAGCGCGATGACATTCGCCAGGACGTGATCCAGCGCATCGTCGGCCACACCCTTTGGCCCACGCTGATTGGCGTTCCATTGCTGGCGCTACTGATTTGGCTGGTGATCGGCTGGGGCTTCAAACCGCTGCGGGCTATGGCCTCGTCGATTCGCGGGCGCAACAGCGACACCTTGCAACCCCTGCACCTGGCGCCCCTGCCCAGCGACCTGGAACCCATGCAAACCGCGCTGAACCGGCTGCTGGTGCAGGTCGATGATTTGCTTGAGCGCGAACGCCGCTTCATCGCCGACGCCGCCCACGAACTGCGCACCCCGTTGGCGATCCTGCGCATCCACGCACAAAACGCCCAAAGCGCCGCGACCCCGGAGCAACGCCGCGAAGCCCTGGAGTTTCTGGTCAACGGCGTCGACCGCGCCACCCGCATCGGCAGCCAACTGCTGACCATGGCCCGCATCGAACCGCAACTGCACAACCCGGTGCGCAGCCGCGTGCAGTTGACCGAACTGGTACGCGAAGAACTCGCCGAACTGACCCCGCTGGCCATGGAAAAAGGCGTGGAACTGGTGCTGGAAGGGGAGGACGAGGTGTGGGTGGAAACCGAGCCTGTTGCGCTCGCGATTGCGTTGCAAAACCTGGTGACCAACGCGCTGAACTTCTCACCCCCCGGCAGCGAAGTGAAAGTGGTGATTGGGCCTAACAGCCTGCGCGTCGAGGACCAAGGCCCTGGCATTGATGAAGCGGAACTGGGGCGCTTGTTTGAGCGCTTCTACAGCCGGGGTAACGCTAATGGCGCGGGGTTGGGGTTGGCGATTGTGGAGATGATCGTCGGTAAAATCGGCAGCCGTTTGGCGCTGCACAACCTCGAACACGGTGGCTTGTGCGCGCGCCTGGAATTCTGACCTGTAGGAGCGGGCTTGCCCTAATGCCAGTCAGTTAAGGGCAAACACCGTCAGTGTGGCGAGGGAGCTTGCTCCCGCTGGGCCGCGTAGCGGCCCCAAAGATGGGACTGCTGCGCAGTCCAGCGGGAGCAAGCTCCCTCGCCACAGGTTAGCTTTTACTCTTTCTAACCCTTAACTGACTGGCATTGGGGCTTGCCCGCGAAGGCGGCGTGCCAGTCGATACCAAAGCTGGCTGATCCCCCGCTTTCGCAGGCAAGCCAGCGACTTCAGAACTGATACTTGAGCCCTACCATCACATTGCGCGGGTCGCCGTTGAAGTAGCTGTTGTAGAGCCCGTAACCGGCGTAGTACTGACGATCGAACAGGTTGTTGACGTTCACCGATGCACTCAGGTGTTTGTCGATGTCATAGCGCGCCAGCAGGCCTACTACGGCATAGCTGCCTTCCTTCGCCTCGGCGGGCAAATCTTCGTTGACGTAGTAGGTTCGGCCCTGCCAGGTAACGTTGCCGCCTAAGGTCAGGTCCTTGAGCGCGCCGTCGAGTTTGTAGCTGGTGGCCAGTTTGAACTGACGCTCGGGGCGTTGCGGGTCGATGCGTTTGTGTTGCTCGTCGCGTGGCTGGGCGTAGGTGAATCCCGCCAGCACCTGCCAGCGCGGCAGCACTTCGCCGGAAGCCTGCAACTCGAAACCCTTGGTGGTATTGGACACCCCCTCATACGCATCGCGACCGTCGTCGGTGCTGCCTACGTATTGTGCGTAGTTATCCTGCTGAGTCTTGAACACCGCGATGCTGGTGTTCAGTGCACCGCCATAGAACTCGGATTTCAGACCCGCTTCATAGTTCTTGCCCGCCACCGGGTCGAGCACTTTGCCGCTCATGTCGATGTTGCTTTGTGGCTCGAAAATATCGGTATAGCTGACATACACCGAGTGTTGTTCTGTCAGGTCGTACACGATGCCGGCGTAGGGAATCACCTTGCCGGTTTTTTTCGCGTCGTCGTGGTCCGGGTTGGCCGGGTCGGAGCTGTAGCCCAAATCGCCTTCGCGTTTGTAGTTGACCACACGGGTGCCGAGGATCACCGCCAGGTCATCGGTCGGTTTCAGACGCACCGCCGCGAAGCCGCCGACTTCCTTGATGTGGTAATCCTGCGTGCTCCACGAAGCGTAGGACGTTGGGCGCGGCGCGTTGTTAGCCCACGTGTCGAAGTTGATGGGGAGGGTCGGGCTGTTGGCGTTTTCCGAAAAGTAATCCGAGCGGCGGTCGCTCACATTCAGCCCCAGCATCACATCGTGGCTGCGGCCAAACAGGCTGAACGGCCCGGTGGCGTAAGCGTCCACCGAGTCGGTATTGATCACGTAAGTCTTATGGCTGCGGAACAACTGGCCTGTGCGGGCCTGTCGGTCGGGGAAGGGGCCCCAGCCGATCAAGTTGCCCTGCAGTTGATCGGTGTCGCCTTTCCAGTGGCTGGCCTCGACCCGCAACATCCAGTCATTGTCGAAGCGCTGTTCGACGCCACCGAAGTACTTGGTGCTCTCGCTGTCGCCGTAGGCCCACTTGGCGGCCGGGCTTTGGGAACGTGAGAAATCGCTACGACCACCGTCGGAAAAGAACAGCGGTAACTGGCCGAAGGACGACCCATTGGAGTCGATCTTCTGATAATCGATGCCGCCATAAAGCATGGTGTTGTCAGAAATATCCGCCTCACCGATGGCGTAGAACACGTTCTTCTTCGACGAGTAATAGTCGATGAACGAATGATCGTCCGCGTAGGCCGCCACCACCCTGCCGCGTATCGCGCCGTTTTCCGACAAGGGGCCGGACAAATCCATCTCGGTACGGTAACGGTCCCAACTGCCGGCGTTGCCTGATACGTAGCCCTGGAAGGTTTTGGTCGGCCGCTTGCGCACCAGGTTGACCACGCCGGCTGGGCTGCCCACGCCGCTCATCAAGCCGGTAGCGCCGCGCACCACTTCTACGCGGTCGTAGATGGCCATGTCACGCACGCCCAGGCCATTGGTGTTGGTGGTGAAGTCCGACGTCGGTACGCCGTCGTACTGAAAGTTGTTCAGCGAAAAACCACGGGAATAGAAGTTGAAGCGCTCGGTATCGTCATGCATCACCACAACGCCAGGGGTTTGCTGCAACACATCCGAGATGGTCGCCAGGCCTTGATCGGTCATGTGCTGACGGGTGATCACCGTCACCGATTGCGGGGTTTCCCGTAGGCTCAGCGGCAATTTGGTCGCGGTACTGGTGGCGCCGGTGGTGTAGGATCCGGAGTTCTCCGTGGTCGCCCCCAGCCCTTGCGCCTGAATCGTCGTGGCGCCCAGGTTCACTGCGCCATCGCTGCCGGGTTGGGCGATCAGGTAACTGTCTTCTTCAACCTTCTGTACTTGCAAACCGCTGTCGCCCACCAGGCTTTGCAGCGCTTGCTCCACACTCATCTGGCTGTGCAGCGCCGGTGCCTGACGACCTTCGGCGATGTCCGTAGCAAACAACACGCGGCTGCCGGTTTGCTGCGCCAGGGCGTTGAGGGATTTATCCAACGCCTGTGCAGGAATATCCACCCGATAAGTGGCGGACTGCGCATTGGCCAGCCCCGCCAGTGCGAGGCTGGAAGCCAGTAATGCCAAACGTTGCGCCAGAGTGTTGTTGCCCATCGTGATCCCCAAGTGGTGAAAAGTGTGCTCTCAGGGCATTGGCGTATCAGGTTGGGTAAACCTTGATGTGCAGTTGAAAATAATTCTCGTCTGTCAGCGCAGGCGATTGAGGATCACGCTGCCATCGGCCGTGCGTACCAGGCTCACCGGCAAAATTCTCGGCAACATGCCTACCAGTGCCTCGACGCGCTCGGTGTCGAATTCGCCCGACAAACGCAACTGGCCGGTCGCAGCATCGGCCACGCGGATAGGGTCTGTGCGGTACTGCTGCAGAGCGCGCACCACTTCGCTCAGCGGCGTGCCGTCAAAGCGCAGCTTGCCGTGCTGCCAAGCGGTCAGTGCTTCAGGCTTGACTGGCTCTACCACGCCGATCTGTCCGGCAGTGGCCTGCACCCGCTGGCCGACGCTCAGTATCTGCGGCGCCGCGCGGCCACTGCTCACCTCCACGCTGCCCTCGATCACCCCCACATCCACACCGCGACTATCGCTGCGCAGGTTGAACACCGTGCCGATATCCCGCACCCGCACACCCTGGCTACGCACAACAAAGGGCGACTCTTCATGCACCACCGTGAACGACGCTTCGCCGCGCACCAGCTCCAACTGGCGGCTGCGCAGGCGGCGTTCGATACGCAAATGGGTGCCGGAATTGAGCAATATCTGGCTGCCATCCGGCAGTTGCAGGTGTTGGCGCTGGCCGATGGCAACCTGCACATCCTCCGTACGCCACGCCGGGTCTAGCTGCCACAGCCCACCCGCCAACGCCAGCATCAACAAGCCTGCACTGAGAGACTTCTGCTTGCTACGCCGGCTCTTGGTAAACGCCTTGCCCTCGGCGAGCAACGCCTCCTTGGACGGCACCCGCTCACGCAACGCCTCGGCAAACGGCTGCAACGGATCGGGCTTATTCCCACGGGCCGGCTTCACGACACCACCCCCAACGCCCGCCGCGCCGGTTCCCAGTGCTGCGCAATGGTCTTCATGGCTCGGCCGAAATGTTGCGTCACCATATTCACCGAAATCCCCAACTCATCGGCGATATCCCGCTGCGGCATGTCATGAATCCGATGCAGCAAAAACACCTGCCGCTGGCGTACCGGCAGCGCATGAATGATGTCCAGCAGCGCCGTGAGCTGCTGCTCGAAATCCAACGCCTGTGCACCGTCCCACTCATCCACTCCCACATAGTCCGGCACATGCCCCTGCAAATAGGCGTGACGCGTGCGCTCTGCACGGATGCGGTCGATGGCACGGTTGAAGGCGGTCTTACGCAAAAAGGCCAGGGGCGTGGCGATAGGCTCGCGGGGTGGTTTCTCCAGCATTTGCACACACACGTCATGCATCAAGTCGCGGGCGAAATCACGGCCATGGAAGCGACGCTTGATGTAGTCCACCAACTCGTCGTAGTGGAGGGCGAGGGCAGTCATGAGGGGGTGATGGGCTGGGGGCGTGGGCATGGGAGATGCTGGGTTTATGAGAATGAATCGCAATCATAGGGGGTGTGGGGGAGGAGATGCAATGTGGGGGAGTATTTGGATAGCAGGTAAAACTGATAGGTCGGTAGGACTGTTCTCTATCTTGTAGTGAGCGGGCTCGCCCCGCGCTGGGCTGCGAAGCGGCCCCAAAACCAGACAGCCGAATTGCGCCTGGAGGAATGCACGGGCCGGATTAGGGCTGCTGCGCACCCCAGCGCGGGGCGAGCCCGCTCACTACAGGGAATGTTGTCAGCCTCTCTCATGCCAGGGGATCAATGGGTAAAGCGTGCGCGAACACCACACCGTTGAAGGTGTGGGTGCAGCAGTCGCAAAAGGTTGGCATGCGCTCAGGTGTCAGCTGCGGGTTTACTTTTTGCAGCAGGCCGGCGTTGTCGACCCATAAGCCGCTGTAGTAAGTACTCTCGCCCACTCTCACATACTCCTGCTTTTCGCTGTCATGCAGCGCGACGATCCAGAAGATTGGATCAGGGCGGTCCACGCGGGCGTTGGCTTCGCTGAAAACGGGGTCCCATGGTTGGCCGACTTTGGACAGGAGGAAGCGGAACAGCGGTGTGTAATCGAAACCGTGGCGGTGGTGGCTGTGCATGGAATTGCCGGTGGATTGCGCGAGTTTTTCTTTTTTGGTGTTTCGTTCGTATCGATAGGCGCGGCAACTGCCGTGGCGCACGCCGTGGGTACGGGTGTTGACTGAGCGGTAGAGGAGGGGCTTTTGCATGGTTGGCCTCATGGGTTCTTGGGTTGCTTGGGAGGTGGGGGCCAGGCGCCTTGATAGCGGAACGATATTTGATAGTCGAACTGGTCGGGCTCAATCATGTGCTGGAAATAAGGCTGAACAATCGTTATCCACGCTGTCATCACGTTGAATACGTCGGCATATATCGCGGTTTCTTCGCCTAAACCCAGTGCTTCAAAAACGCTGTCTGAATCTTCGATATCTGCTGAGTACTCATCCGCTTTCAAGTCACTGCTGTGTTTTTCGTACCATCGCAATCTGATTTTCATAACCATTTTTTGGCTTCCCTTTTATCTGTAAATTCGACGCTCTGGTTTTGCCGGGCCTCGACGCTCTGCGGTGTATGGATCAAATGCACCGAGGTGTTCCAAATCACTGTTGCGATAAACTTCCAGCTCGCCTTTCTTTGAATCCCACTCAAATATTTTCCTTCCTTTCGCATCAATCCAACGTTCACGTAAGCCAGCTCCTCCTTTTCTGGGAGTCACTGGTTTTTGGGGGATTAGGCCTGGGAAGCCTGTTATGTCTTTGGCTTCGGGGGCATGGAAGTAATCATGGTCTGGATTCTTGAGACCTTTCCTTGGCTCATTAACCACCACATACAACGGCCGAACCCCCGACTCCACCGGGAACACCAGAATAAGATCCCGATACTCCGGCGGATAAACCGGGTTCACCAAAATCTGTGCAGCCTTCTCGGTCGGCGGGTAAATCCAAATCACCGGCGCCTGCGGCGCAGCCTCCAACGCCGGAATCCCCAGGGTGTCACCCGGATCAACCACAGGCGTCCAGATCAACTCCACCCCCTCACCCAAATCCGCCACAAACCGATCGCCACGGCTTTGAAACTGCACCACATCGATCATCTGCCAGTCGGCATTGTTGCCGGTATAAAACCCATAACCCTTGAGCGTGCCGTCCGCCAACTGCTCAACCTGCAAACGCATCTGCGAGCGCGCCCGCTGCATCGAGCGCAATTGCTCGTCGGTGTAGAGCGCGCTATCGCCCAACTCCGATGGCCAGGCCAACGCCACCAACCCCGTTAACAACCCACCCACAACAGTCCCGACAGCGGTAGCCGCCGACTCCACCACCGCCGTACGCAAGGCCAGTTGCCCCAGGCCAATGGGCAGCGCGCTACCGCTGATCTTGTGCAAGGCCACAGCGCCCTGGTCGTCCACCTCACGCCCACCCAACAGGCAGAAATGGCCGTATTCCTTCACCAGTTCCAGTGGTATGAAACCGGTGGGGTCGGCGTAGTGGGTGATGCCATCGGGCAATTGGCAGGGTTTGGTGAAGACGTAGCCGGGAGGTTTGGTGGGCGTAGGTGTTGGGGCGGAGGGAGGGTCGAATAGATGGATGGGCGGCGAGTAATGCTGCCGCGCCGGTTGCGGGGTCAGGATTCGCTGTTTGAGTTGTTGTTCTTCGGTGAGGGGGTAGGCGCGTTCTGACATGGCGGGCTCACTTCCTTGTGTGGGGGAGTGAGCCTACGAGGGGAAGATCAACGACCTAAATCGGATTTGTTCGATGGTGTATGTGGGAAAAGTAAATTGGGGTCAGATGGCTGGCTCTGTTTCGATTATTGCGATTTTCGTTTGTTTCGTTTAGGTTTGGCTTCAATTGAATTGCGCAACGCTGGAGCACCATCATGATCACCCATCACCTCCCCAAAACCATTCCTCCGCTGGAAAGCGAAGTCGAAGCCGCCGTGCAAGGCCAACGCGAACTGGCCTCGCTACTGTCGACCAAATTTGAAACCCAGCGCATCGATATCTTCGATAAGGAAGACAAAGCCCATTCCCTTGTACTTCCCACCTCTGCTCTGCGATTACTGGTCGATATCCTGGGCGAGTTGGCTATCGGCAACGCCGTCAAGGTCGTGCCGGTTCACGCCGAATTGACCTCTCAGGAGGCTGCCGACCTGCTTAATGTTTCACGGCCGCATCTGGTGAAGATGTTGGAGGAGGGGGCGATTCCGTTTACGAAGACTGGTCGGCATCGGCGTATTCGGTTTTCGGATTTGATGGCTTTTAAACAGCAGCGTGACGCGGAGAGTCAGGAGGCGATGGAGGCGTTGGTACGCCAGGCTCAGGAGCTGGGAATGGGATATGACGTATGAGGTGTTCGCCTTTCACGGCTGTATACGACGCTTGTGTGCTTTACCCGGCTCCACTTCGGGATTTGTTGATGTGGCTAGGTCTGTCCGGTTTGTATCGGGCGCGTTGGACCAGCCAGATTCATGAGGAATGGAAGCGCAACGTTCTCAAGAACCGCCCTGACCTCACCCCGGAACAAGTGGATAACACCTCGGCGATGATGGACAAGGCTATCCCGGATGGATTGGTGACGGGGTATGAGGATCTATGTTCGAGCTTGGATTTACCCGATCCTGATGATCGTCACGTCCTGGCGGCAGCGATTCGGAGTAAGGCGGAGGTCATCGTGACCTTCAATTTGAAAGACTTTCCGGCAAATGTGCTGGCGGCTTATGACATTGAGCCGATGCATCCGGATGACTTTATTTCGGACCTTTGGGATTTGGATCAGGCGGCGGTGTTGGCAGCGGCGCAGAAGCAGAGGCGGGCGATGATGCGGCCTTCGGTGGATGCGGAGGGGTATCTTGAGATGTTGATGCGGCAGGGGTTGGTGCAGACGAGTAAGGTGTTGGGGCCTTATGGGGTGATGTTGTAGTTTTCATGTCTTCTGGGAAAAAACTATAATCATCTGGCGAGTAGTTAGTTTTTTAAGTTAAGAGCGTTGCCGGGGAGAAAACGGGGGGCTGGCCCCGTTTAATTAGTTACTATTGAGTATGTGTTAGGCTGTTGAGTTTTATTGTTGGTTATATTGTGAAGCTTCGCCGGCAAACTTTTGAGTCTGTGTGGTCTTTGTATAGTATTATGCGGGCACACATAATGTATCTTGGGTCGCGGACGACGTATGCGGCGGTTTTTTGGTTTCGCAAAATAAATGGTGTGTCGCCACTTGCAAGCTCGCCAAGAATTGTGCCTATTCCCATGTTGGTGTTGGGTACAGTAGAGGGGAATTCGTCTCGAACCATTCTATCAATTTCTGATGAGTCGAATTGATGAAGCCTAATTCTAGAAATGCAATAAATTACCTGGTTTCGCCGCGCAACTGCGGTTTCTCTGCTGTTTAAATGTCCTTCCATTACTTGGTAACTATGGCGCAGCCCCTCCAGTAACCATTGTTGGTTGGCTTTTTCCAGTAATTTTCTCTCATACTTCCAATTGTTTTCAGATACCTCATATGCTAAAGATTCGCAGTATTCATGCACTCTCTGAGCAATTCCGAGCGTTACTTCTGATACATGATTGGCAATTTCCGTGAGATTGGGGCCCGTTAAAGAGATTTTTAACTGGCTGAAACCTTTGCGAACAATCTCCATAACTTGCCCAGAGTGCAGATTGTCCACTCGACGAATTTCTTGAATACGGTTTGCCACGGAGTCCGAATTTTTGGTTTCTCTAAAGTATTGCAGTACGCCATTTGGAATGCCAACAATCAAAAAGTTGATATTGCAGTCTGCATACCTAGAGTCATCTAGGAGGATTATTATGTCAGCCAGTTCGCTCATTAAGTCTTGGCTGTTGAAGATGGTTTCTAAGTTGTCTAAAACAATAATTTTTTTTAATGGTGTTGAGGCGGAAAAGATTCGGAATGCTTTTAGCAGTGGCTCTTCTTGTGATATGGAATAGTTGGCGTTATGTTTTAGGCCTCCTTTGGCAAACATTGCACTTACTTCTGCGGCTTTTTCTTCGTTGAAACCCATCTTTGTGATGGTTCCGGGCTCCACGATGCAGCTGCAAATTTCTTGTGTTATTGATTTTATTCGAGACGCGTTTGCACAATTTGCTACGATATAAGGGATCGAGTTTGTTTCTAGTACTTTTTTATATAGCCAGGATTTTCCATTGCCACTTTCACCATAGACCAGCGTGTGGGAGTTTCTCGCGAAGGAGCGTAGTAGCGCTTTCTGTAACTGTGGTCTATCGACATACATTGCATCATTCACCTCACTACGGCGAGGTGTAAACACGTCGGTAATTTCTTTCCTAATGCTCATAGACTTCCATGATTTATTGTTTTGAGAGAGGCCATTCTCAATAGCCTTCTTCTGTGGTGGCATTTGGATATTACTACGTGTATGAAAAATCCTACAGTCCCTGCGCGTGGTTCCTCCGTCGAATTTTTTTGGAACAGAAGAGTTCTTTGCTCATCAGAACTCTTCACGCTAATTTCTGCTCGTCGCTTCCAACCCAGCGACCGGACTTGAGAATCCGAGAAACAATAGGCGCATAGGCGCCACCATCCATTAGACTGTTGGCGCTTTTTTGTGCCCGCATTGTCTATGTCATGGCGGCTATGCGTGGGAGACCTTCGGGTCTGCCGGGTTCCTATTGTCCCGGTTTCTCAGCCCGCGCATAGCTGCCACCCATTCGCATGAGAAACGAACGTGGCAGCTCACTACATTAGGAGCTAAACCCATGAGCGTTTCTGATCGGTCGTACCTTCGTAACCCTGGAACCAACGCCCCCGCTCAGCCCGGAGGTGCCCAATGATCAATCCACCCCCAAACAAAACCCTCGGCGTCATCACCTTCTCCACCTGCGGCACCCAGCCCGCGCTGCACCACCTGTTTCGCGTCAATTCCGGCGTGCCCATCCGCGATGCGCTGGAGCATGCCTCCGAGCTTCTCCACTGTTCAAAACTGCTGGCAATGGACGCAGCAATGGACAAGAGCGCCGACCGCTATGCCTGGGCCGCGCATTATTTGGGGGAGATGGCCAAGGCGGTGGTGGATGATTTGGCGAAGGGGATGTTGCCGAATGGGGTTGCTGAAGAGGGTGGAGTGTAAGGCTGGAGGTTGATGGTGTGGGGGAGGCCGTCATCGGGGGCAAGCCCCCTCCCACATTTTGAGCCAGTACATCAGTTGAATCGTGTAAGCAGTAAGAAAGACCTTGGTGCGCCAAGGTCTTTTTTTGCCCGCCGATCAGCCCAGCAGGTGCCTGGAAATCAACCGCGAAATCTCAACAATCGACGTCTTCCCGGTGAATTCAAACTTCACTTTCCCCAACGACGAAAAGTAAATCTCCAGCTCCGAATCCAGATCAAACGTCCCGGACGTTTCCACCGAATACGCCACGATGTTTTTGTACGGCAACGACGTGAAGTCCTTCTTGCTGCCGGTAATCCCCTGCACGTTCACCGCGATGATGCGCTTGTTGGTAAACACCACCCCGTCGCGCATGGATTTGTACGCGTCGATCACGGTTTCGCCGTCCAGCAGCAGGGCGGTGACGCGTTCGGCGTATTCGTTGTTTTGTTTGAGTTTGAAGAAGCCTTTGTTGTTGAAGTCGATCATGTGCCTGCCTCGTGGGTGTATGCCGTTTTGCTCGCGGATCTGTATCTAACGCGGGCATTTTGAACGCCCTACCATGACGGCCAACCTTACAACCTTGGCCAGATGTTTCAACCAACGGAGCCGAACCATGCCTGAACTGTCCAGCTGGCTTGCCTATGCGCTGATTTCCCTCGGCATGGTGCTCACCCCCGGCCCGAATATGATTTACCTGATTTCCCGCTCGATCTGCCAAGGCCGCACCGCCGGGTTGATTTCCCTGGGCGGCGTGGCGTTGGGGTTTTTGGTTTATATGCTGTGCGCCGCGTTGGGCATCACGGCGTTGCTCATGGCGGTGCCGTTTGCCTATGACGCGCTGCGGTTTGGCGGGGCGTTGTACTTGGCGTATATGGCGTGGCAGGCGATCCGGCCGGGTGGGCGTTCACCGTTCCAGGTGCGGGACTTGCCCGCGGACAGCCCGCGCAAGCTGTTCACCATGGGCCTTGTGACCAACCTGCTGAACCCCAAGGTGGCGGTGATGTATTTGTCGTTGCTGCCCCAGTTCATCGACCCCAACGGCCACGGCAGTGTGCTGGCGCAATCGTTGGTGCTGGGCTTTACCCAGATTTTCATCAGCGTGAGTGTCAACGCGGCGATTGCCACCATGGCGGGTTCCATCGCGGTGTTCTTCGTCACCCGTCCCGGTTGGCAGGTGGCGCAGCGTTGGCTGATGGGCTCGGTGTTGATGGGGTTGGCGGTGCGGATGGCGGTGGAAGGGCGGCGCTGAGGCTACTCAGCGTGCCATGACGTTGACGATCACATGCAGGATAAACGCCGGCCCATAGCAGGGCTGGCCGTGTTCATCTTCGATCCGCCAAATGGACATCACGGTGCAGGTTTCCTTGGGCGCGGCGAAGGTCACCGTGAGTTGCACCGGCTGGCCGGGCAGGGTTTGCGCGATGGGGATTTCGTGGGTGAGGCTGCGCAGGTGGCTGTCCATCACCACTTCCAGCGGGGCGCCTGCGTCGTTGCGGCGGGCGATGACGTATTCACCGTCGACCCGCACCAACCGGCGACCACGCCAAGGGTGTGTGCCGAGGTTTTGGATCTCCCAGGTCTTTTCGAAGGTTTCGCCGGGTAGCACCACGGTTTGGTCGGGGGTAGTGACGTCGGCGTTGAAGACGGCTATGTCGCTGCGGTCTTGCAGCCCGATGGCGCGGTTGGTGGTTGACATTGAGTAAGCATCAATAGGCGCGCCCGCCAGGTCGGCGAAGTAGCGAAATAGCAGCAGCGGGGAAACCTGGAGTGCCTTGGCCAGTTTGATCAGGGTGCGCACCGAAGGGTCTTGAGAGACGCCGCCCGCAAGGCCGTAGAGGTAGGTTCGGGATATGCCGGATTCCTTGGCCAATTCGGTCATGGATTTACCCAGTTCGCGGCTGCGTCGGGCGATCAGCGCCCTGAGACTGATGTTCATCAACCACCTTTGTTCGTCAAAAAGGACACCCCGCACGCCGCCACGGTTAGCGGGCGATGCACACTGCAAACCGCCGCCAGTGTCGTCGTTTGCCGCAGGCTTGCGAATCCGGCGTGTGTTGCATTCCTTTACATTTGCCTTGAAGAGTCGCCATGACGCCTTATTTCACCGAAGGCCTGGTGCTGGGCCTCGGCCTGTTCGCCGCCCCCGGCCCCAAAGACACCTTGGTCATCCGCCAAGGTGTCAGCCGCGGCCCTATCTGGGGCGTGGTCGCCGTCTGTGTGTTCGCCGATATCCTGTTGATCGCCCTAGGCGTCAGCGGTTTAGGCTCGCTGCTGGAAAGCCGCCCAACCTTGGTTGCGCTCTTGCTGATCTTTGGTGCGGCGTACTTGCTCTGGTTTGGCGCCCAACGTCTCTTGGCCTGCCTGCGGGACCAGTCGATGCCGGACACTCAAGGCGTCGACTCGCCACGCGGGCTATTGCGTACGGCGGTGGTGCTGGGGTTCGCCAACCCCTACGCCTGGCTCGACACTGTGGTGTTGATCGGTTCTATCGGCGCCGCCAAGCCGTTAAACCAACAAGCCTTCTTCGCGACAGGCGCCATGACCGCCTCGCTGCTGTGGTTCGTATTCTTGGCCTTGGGGTGTCAGCGATTAACCCGGCTATTTCGTGCGCCAGTGGTGTGGCGTTGGCTGGACGCAGGCGTGGCGATGTTGATGATGTACCTGGCCGCGATGCTGATCACCGATTCACTGGATGTCTTTCAAATAATCCTTAAGGCGGGTTAACGGCCCGGGCAACTCAGCCAACTGATCAACCTTCTGCACCTCAACCGCCAACCGTTGCAATTCACGGCCCAGCACGGTGTCGGCACCACCCACCGCCACCAACGCCTGCCCCACACACTCATCCACCTTGACCAAAACCCCAGCCAAATCCCCCTGACGCACCAACAACCCAAACGCCTCCCGGTCATACCCCACCATCACCGGGTCATCGCGCAACACCGGGCTGCCGCCGTCCACCTCATGCACCAACTTAAGTGCAAAAAGCGCCACAGCTTCCAGCGTCAATTCCATGGTGTCTGTTCCTCAACATTCGGGGGAGGGCGATGATCACTGTTCTGCGTGGGAAAAAAAAGACCCGTCGGGCTTTGTGGCGTGGATCACATTCTGTATCGCGCACAAGGAACGATATTAATTAGCCATGCTCCAACCCGCCGTGCCGAGCGCACCCAAGCAGCTGTTTTATCTACTTACAAGGACGCAAGCCCCCATGCAGTCATCCCCCTCTCAAGCCCCTTCCAACGCCGGTGAGTTGCTCGCCAGTTTCCGTCATGGCAAGGCATTCCTGGTGGTCAGTTTGATCTTCGGCACCGTGATGTTGGCACTGGCCGGGTTTGTGCTGTACCTGAGCACCATCCTGCCGCCGGGCAACGATGGGCCGGTCAGCCTCCAGACGTCCCGTGGCATGACCTTGAATTTCAGTGACCCCCATATGGTGTTCTATGCCACCAGCGTGTTGCTGGCGGTGATCGGCCTGAGCATGTTTGCGGTCTACGTGTGGCACAAGAAGCTGCGCGAGCCGCGTTACAACGTGTACGAGCATGGCATCGAGCGCTTTGTGAACGATGAGCGCGAATACACCGCCTTTGCCGATATTGAAGACCTGTACCTGTTCGGCTCCGGCCAAACGGTGCTGACCGGCATGGTCACCAACGTTGCCTATCGTCGTAACGCATCGGAGCCGTTTCACCGAGTGATCGAGACCCTCAAGGGCTTTCATGACTTCCAGCAATTGGTGCGCGAGCTGCACGTGCGTGCGCGCCTGCCGGCGGTGGCGGCGACGCTGGAAGCGGGCGGGGCGGTGACGTTCAATTGCATCAGCAGCGCGCAGGTGTGGGGCAAGCGGGTGACCGGTAACTTCCTGAAGATCACCACCTCGCCGATTCTGGTCAGCGCGGCGTTCCTCGAATACCAGGGCCGCAAGGTGCCGATGGCCTCGCTGCGCACGGTGGACCTCAACGCCTGGACCGAAAACGTGGTGATCAAGGATGAAAACGGCAAACCCGTGCTGTCGACCATCGCCACCGGCATCCTCAGCCATGACCTGTTCCTCAACAGCCTGGATGTGCTGTTTGCCGTTGAAGAACAACGCCGCGAGCTGGCTTGAGCCTGGGAGGACTGAATAATGATCTATCGCGGCGCAGGCTGGTTCACCTTGTTCACCCCGGTGGCGATGGTGCTGTTGTTGATGTGGCTGTGGCCGGACCCGAGCGTCAAGCCCGGCAACACCTCGCTGATGCAGGTGTTGATCGGCGCGTGCATCGGCTCGGCGATTAACGTGGTGCTGGGTGTTGTGCTCAATCGCCAACCCCATGCCGATGGGGTACGTCACCACTTCTTCTTCGTGCCCATGCAGTGGCCGGCGTTGGTGATCGGCGTGGTCTGCGGCTTGATCGCCCTGCTGAAATAACCCGACTTGTAGGAGCGAGCTTGCTCGCGAAGAACTCAAGGGCGCCGCGTATAACCGGGTTTTACGCGTTATCGTTGACGTTTTTCGCGAGCGAGCTGGCTCCTACAGGGGGAGGGCGTTAACGCCATAGCCCGCGGGTCAGCACCGTGCCGGGCATTTCCAGTTGCACGTAGGCAATCACCCCGACCATCACCGCGCAAAACACCCATTGCAGCCAGCTCAGCCCGGCCACTCTTGGCGCGTGGAACCTACCCAGCAAGCCAGTCACCCCGTACGTCACCAACCCCAACACCCCAACCCACTGCCACACCACAAACCCCAGCGCCACCAGCGGGCCGCTGTTGCGGATCACCAAATAACGCCGGTCCGGAATCAATTTATGGCGCACGCACCAGCCAGTGATGCGTTGGTCGAGGTCTTGCAAGCTGTCGGCCATGGCGGTCCAGTAACTCAGCAGCCACTTGCCGATCAGTGCCATCAGCCAGCCGCCCAGCACGTAAAACGGCAGCATCAACAGGGTCGGCCCGAGGGCGAAACGGTCGGAAAGGCTGCCCAGCGCCAGGCAGGTCGCCAACACGGCGGTAGCGCGTTTCATGCCATGGCGGCTCGGGCGATGACCGACAAGCCCATGCCAAAACCACGGATTGTGATTGGGAAACAAACCCAGCAGATCGGGAAAACGCGTGGAGAACTCGACCGACAGTCGCTCGCACGCCTGCCAATCCGCTTCGCCGAAAGTGGCCGCCAACGTTGCTTGCTGCGCAGGCTGTGCACACATCAAAAACAACGCCCCCGCGCCCGGTTGCTGGGCCAACTCATTGAGCCAGGTTTGTTGCTCGCTGCGCCGCAGCAAGGCTTGCCACTGCGCTTGCTCGATAGGCACGGCGGCGCCCGCATCCCAGGCGAACAGCTCGCAGACCTGCTGGAACAGCTGCGGCGACCAGCTCTCTTGTGCGCTGAACAGGTTCAACACATGCACCTGTAATGCTTGGTGATAGCTCAGGTCCATCAGCCACCCTTGTCGGCTGGCGCGTTCCAGGCGCTCGAAGAGCGCCCGTGACTGGGCGTCTTCCAGGTATTTTTCCAGGTCAAAGTACAACGCGCCCGTGAGGGCGTGCACCAGCCGTTGATGGGGAAAGCCACCGCTCTGGATTTGCTGCCAGGGGGTCAACCATTGGCGTTTTTCCACACCCCAGGTGAGCAGGGGCAAGTGCCGGTCGGGGGCATTGACGCAACGCTGGAACAGCAGTTGTTCAAATTCGGCGGCGCAGTCTTGGGCCAGGGCGCGGGCCCAGTATTCATCGACCTTCCAGTCATCGAATTCGGCCAGCAGCGCAACGGCGTGCTCAACGGGGGCAGGGGGCAAGGGCGTGGCGACAAATACGTCGTCGTCACGCAGTTGCTGCAACGCCAGCTCGTAAGTTTCCCGCAGGCGCTGGAAGGCAACAGGGTCATCATCCGGCCGCGTCACTTTGAGCAGCTTGGCGTACTCGCGCTTGAGGCTGCGCTCGTCCGGGCAGGTCAGCAGGTCGTCCATGTTCAGCATCGCCAGGCGTGATTCCAGGGGGAGGGCTATGATCACTGTTCTGGCGCGCTAAACACAACGCCGCTCATCAGCGCTCCAATATCAACTCCACGCGACGATTGCGCGCGCGGCCTTCAACCGTCCCGTTGTCCGCCAGCGGTCGGGTGTCGGCATAACCAATAGCCGCCAGGCGCTCGGGCTGGATGCCATTGGCTTGCAGATAACGCACCACGCTGCCTGCGCGGGCGCCGGAGAGTTCCCAGTTGGAGGGGAAGCGCGCACTGCGGATGTCTTGGGTATCGGTGTGCCCGGCGACGATGAGTTTGTGCGGCACGCTGCCCAGTACCGGCACCAGTTTGCGCAGCACCGCCAGGCCGCCGAGGTTGAGGTCGGATTGGCCGGAGGGGAACAGAATCTCGCTGCTGATGCGAAAGCTCACACTGCTGTCGTTGGTGACCACTTCGATGTCATTGCCCAGTTGATCCAGGGGCAGTTCGTTGAGCAGGTCTTGTGGGGTGGGTTTTGGCGGTTCGGGTTCAACGACTGCAACAGGTTCAGGCTCCGGGGTAGCGACGGGCTCTGGCGCAGGCGGTTGTGGCACCAATAACATGGCGCCAGGCGCCGCCACCGAGGTCAGGGTTTTCGCGGTAAACACTGGCGGCACACTGAACTCGCCGCCGTGCTGGGTGCGCGCATGGCCCTTGCCCGCCAACGCCAGCATGGCCATGGTCACCACCAGCAACAGGGTCATCATGTCCAGGTAGGTCATCATCCAGGTTTCACCCGACGCGTCCTCGATCGGCGGGATGCCGCTGGCAATCGCCGCCGCCTGGATCCGCGAAACCGGCCTCATGTGCGCGGCTTCCAGCTCAGGCGCAGCGGTGCATGCACCGGCCCGTCCCGCAGTTCGTTCTGGTAATGGGCGACAAAGGATTTAAGCGTCTCGCGCATCAACCCCGGGCTGCGTTTGTTGGCCATCATCGCCACGCCTTGCAGCACCATGTTCATCACCACCACCCGCTGTTCGGTGCGGCGCTCCAGTTTCACCGCCACCGGTTTGCACAGCAGGTTGGCCAGCAGCACGCCGTACAGCGTGGTCATCAGGCCCACCGCCATTTGCCGGCCGATGGTCACCATGTCGCCGTCGCCCAATACGAACATCAGGTTCACCAAGCCCACCAGGGTGCCGAGCATGCCGAACGCCGGGGCGTAGCTGGCCATTACGCGAAACAGCTGGGCCTCGGCGTGTTCCTTGGCCCTAAGCCGTGCGATGCGCCATTGCAGCAGGTCGAGGATGTCGTCCAGCGGGGTCTTGTCGATCACCAGTTGCACGCCGGAGCGCAGGAACGGGTTTTTCACCCTATCGAGCACCTCTTCCACGGCGCGAAGGTCGCCGTCGATCCACAGCCGCGAGATGCTCACCAGCTCGTCGATGTCTTCTTGGGTGTATTCGCGCTCGTGGCGCACCACGGTTTTGATCAGGCTGAAAATCCGTAGCACTTCGCGCAGCGGGTAGCTGATGAAGGTCGCGGCAAAGGTGCCGACCACCACAATGCCCAACGCCGGCAGGTCGACGAACAAACCGGGTTGTTGCGCGCTGAACACCAGCAGCACTGCCAGCAATAGCAGGCTGGCGAGCATGCCGATCAGGGTTGAGGGGTTCATGCAGCACTCCTGTTATGGGCCAAGGCTGGCTTTATAACGCGAGGGGCGGCGATTCAAATGGGCTAATACAGGCACTTTCGTGGGCGAAATCCTTTGGCTGCGCAAATTTTTTTGGGGGCCTGCCTAAAGACGGCAGATCCGATCGCCGATGTTCGCTTTGTCTGTACGGCAACGGCGCTGAATGCATCGGCGACGGGCCTCGAATCTGTCCCAAGCGGCTCACCCACGAAAGGAACTGCACCATGTCAGTTATCAATACCAACATTACGTCCATGATCGCCCAGCAAAACCTGAACTCTTCGGAGAGCAGCCTGAGCACCTCGATCGAGCGCCTGTCGTCGGGCCTGAAAATCAACAGCGCTTCCGACGACGCCGCAGGCCAGGCCATTGCCAACCGCATGACCTCCCAGATCACCGGCCTGGAACAAGCCAGCAGCAACGCCAGCGACGGCATCTCCCTGGCGCAGACTACTGAAGGCGCGCTGGACCAGGTGAACGACAACTTGCAGCGTATCCGTGAGCTGTCGGTACAAGCGGCCAACGGCACCAACTCCCAGTCCGACTTGCAGTCGATCCAGGACGAGATCACCCAGCGTCTGGACGAGATCGACCGTATCTCCTCGCAAACCGCGTTCAACGGCGTGGACGTGCTGTCCAAAGACCAGACCATCACCATCCAGGTCGGCGCCAACGATGGCGAAACCATCGACATCAAACTCAGCGAAATCAACGCCGACACCCTGGGCCTGAGCAGCTTCAACGTGAACGGCTACGACACCACCCTGACCGCCACCACCCTGTCGGACTCCTCGGGCACCGCAATCACCTCCACCAACACCAGCTACGTCGACAAGTCCGGCACCACCATCAGCGGCGGCACCCTGTCCTCCGACGCCCAGGGCAACTACTTCCTGACCGTCGATGGCAAAACCTACGCCGCCGACGTGACCACGACTACCGATGGCACCACCACCACGGCCAGCATCAGCATCGACACCGACAACGCGGTAACCAAAAAATCCACCAGCACCCTGACCACCCTGGACAACGCCCTGAACACCGTGGACTCCATGCGTTCGGACTTGGGTGCGGTGCAAAACCGGTTCGACTCGGCGATCACCAACATCTCCACCACCACCACTAACCTGACGTCTGCCCGTTCCGGCATCCAGGACGTGGACTACGCCACCGAAGTATCGGCCATGACCAGCGCCCAGATCCTGCAACAAGCAGGTACCTCGGTACTGGCCCAAGCCAACTCCATGCCGCAACAAATGCTGTCGCTGCTGCAATAACACCCGGCACGTAGCACGAAGGGGCCAGCGTACGCTGAGCCCCTTTTTTTGTGGGTTTATCCGGGCTTTGCCCACAGTTTCTGCGCGATAGCATTGTGGTGAGCGGGCTTGCTTGTGGTGAAAGGGCTTGCTTGTGGTGAGCGGGCTTGCCCCGCGCTGGGCTGCGAAGCGGCCCTAATTCGGCCGACGCGTTCTTCCAGATAGAGCCTGATTGTCTGGTTTTGGGGCGGCTTCGCCACCCAGCGCGGGGCAAGCCCGCTCACCACAGAAATGTATTCGCTTTCATCGATAAGGTTGCCCTTTAATGCCCAAATCCCTACGCCCTGGTTCCCACCGCAATACGCCATCACTTGCCCAACTGCAACGCCTCAGCGAGCAGCGCCCCAACNGAAATGTATTCGCTTTCATCGATAAGGTTGCCCTTTAATGCCCAAATCCCTACGCCCTGGTTCCCACCGCAATACGCCATCACTTGCCCAACTGCAACGCCTCAGCGAGCAGCGCCCCAACGACCCGCAAATGTGGAAAGACCTGGGCAACCTGCAATTGCACGCTGAACCCGAGCGGGCGCTGGGCAGTTTCGAGCAGGCGTTGCGCCTGTTGCCCGATGAGCCTGAGGCGTTGGAGTTAGTGGCCAAGGCCGCACAAAAACTCGGCCAGGCGGACCGTGCCCTGGAGCTGGTGCTCAAAGCACTGCATATCAATGAAGACTTTGTCGCCGGTCACCATCGCCTAGCCACGCTGTACTTCGAAAAGGGGCTGTTCGCCAAGGCCCTCCCGCCTATCGAAAAGGCGTTGGAACTGTCGCCCCAGGACGGCCGCATGCTGTCGCGCAAGGGCTTGATCCTCAATCGCCTGGAGCGTCACAGCGAAGCCATCGCGGTGTTCGACCAACTTATCACCCGTGAGCCTGGCGACTACAGCCACTGGAACAACGCGGCCAACCTTTATAAGGACATCGGCCAACTGGCCACGGCTGACACCTACTACCAAAAGGCCGTGGCCCTGGCCAAGCGCAAGGACGTGCTGCCGTATTCCAACCGCCTGACCTCGCTGCACTACGACCCTGAGCGCAGCCGCGACTATATCTTCGGCGTATGCAAGGAATGGCAGTCGCGTTTCGGCCCCAAATCCGTACCGCCTCGTCCCGACATCAAGGACCGCACCCCCGACCGCCGCCTGCGCATCGGCCTGGTGTCCGACGGCCTACGCCAGCACCCGGTGGGCAATATGATCGTCGGCGTGCTGGAGAAACTGCCGCGTCATCAGTTCGAGTTGTTCGCCTACAGCACCAGCCAAGTGTGCGACCACCTGACCCGGCGCATCCAGGCTGTGACGCAACAGTGGCTGGGCATCAAGCACATGGATGACCAGGCCCTGGCCCAACGTGTGCGTGACGACCACATCGACATTCTCATCGACCTGTGCGGCCACAACGCCGGCAACCGCATGGGCGCCATGGCCTTGCAGCCAGCGCCGTTGTTGGTCAAATGGGTCGGCGGGTTGATCAACACCACGGGCCTGGATGCCATCGATTACCTGCTCAGCGACCGCATTGAATCCCCCGAGGGCGAGGATGCGTACTACACCGAAAAACTGATCCGCCTGCCCGACGACTACATCTGCTACGACCCGCCGCCCTACACCCCGGACATTCGCGCGCTGCCGGCGTTGGCCAACGGCTATGTGACCTACGGCTGCTTCAACAACCCGACCAAGGTCAACGATGTGCTGCTGGCGCGCTGGGCGGCGTTGATGCGAGCCACACCCACCTCACGTCTGCTGCTCAAGGGCGGCGCGTTCGGCAACCGCGAGTTGCGCGCCCATGTGCATGCGGTGATGGCCAGCCACGGCATTGCCGAAGAGCGCGTGCTGATCGAAGGCCCGGTGGGCCACAAAACCCTGCTGGAAACCTACAACCGTATCGACATTGCCCTGGACCCTTGGCCCTACTCAGGTGGCCTTACCACGTGCGAAGCGCTGCTGATGGGCGTGCCGGTGGTGACCTTTCCCGGCCCTACCTTCGCCGGGCGCCACTCGGCCACGCACCTGGTCAACGCCGGGTTGCCGGAGTTGGTGGTCAACAGTTGGGAACACTATCAACAGCGCGTGATTGAGTTGGCCAGCGACCTGCAGAGTCTCAAGCGTATTCGAGGCCATCTTCGCGACGTACTGATGAAATCGCCGGTGTGCGACAGCCAGCGTTTCGCCAACCATTTCGCCAGCGCCATGCGTGCGATCTGGCAGCGCTATTGCTTGGGTAAACCAGCGGCGGCGCTGACCTTGGACGCCCAAGGGCAGGCCCGGTTTGACGGCGACACTCAGCCGATTGAACTGCAACACCCCGCCGCCCCGGTAAAAGCCCCCGGTTTCAGCTTCAAGCTCCAGGGCAAAGTGGTGACCCTGGACCACGGCGGTACGCTGATCGCCTCGGCGCAGTTCGTGGCCCTGCAAAAAACCGCCGCGTTCTCCACCGTCGCCTTCGACCCCGCCAGCCGTATCGACAACGCTCGGCAACTGGCCCAGCTCGGCGAGCTGCATTACCACCCCCACGCGGCGCTGGGCAGTGGTCAACCGGCCACGCTTTACGCCTGCCTCGACCCTGCGATGAGCGCCACTTTGGCGCCGCTTTCGGCGTCTGGCGTGCTGACAAAATTGCCGTTGCCCACCCTCAAGCTCGACGCCATCAACGGCCTGCCGCCAGTGGACTGGTTGCTGCTGGACAACCTCAACGACAGCCTGGCAGTGGTCGAGCACGGCCAGCGCGCCCTGGCCGATACGCTGTTGGTGCAGGCGCGCGTCAACTTCACCCCGACCCACGACCACCAGGCCGATGTGGGCCTGATCAGCCGCTGCCTGGCGCGGCGCGGCTTCAGTTTTTATCGGTTGAACAACTTGCAGCATCAGGACAACGCCTCCCACCTGGTGTGCGCCGACGCGTTGTTTTTGCCCGACGCCACGCGTATGGCCGCGCTGTCGGATAACCAGCGCCTGAAACTCGCGTTCCTGCTGCACACCGCCTACGGCGCTCATGATGTGGCGAGCGAGCTGCTGAGTGCCATTGACCCGGAGCTGGCCGCGCAGTACGTCAAATATCGGGACAACCCGCAACCGGCAGAACTGCCCCGCGCACCGATGCAAGAGCCCCAGGTCACGTTCCCGGCCGAAGTCGCCGCCTACGTGAAAACCCTCTATGCCCAGGCCTCGGTGATCCTCGAATACGGCAGCGGCGGTTCCACCCTGCTGGCGGCGAACATGCCGAACAAAACCGTGATCTCGGTGGAAAACGACGCCCGCTGGGCGCAAGACATGCAAGGCTGGATCGCCAACGCTACCTTGCCCTCAAAGCCACGCATCTACCCCATCGACGTGGGCGAAACCGGCAAATGGGCGAGGCCTAAAAATGCCCGGCAGTGGAAGCGCTTTCACACTTACCCGCTCAAGGTCTGGGATGAGCCGTACTTCGAGCAACCGGACGTGATCCTGATCGACGGGCGTTTTCGCATCGCGTGTTTTGTAACGGCGTACCTGCGCGCAACCAAGCCGATGATCGTGCTGTTTGACGACTATGTGGATCGGCCGCATTACCACGTGGTGGAGCGGTTGGTGACGCCGACGGAGTGTGTGGGGCGCATGGCGCGGTTTGATCTGCGGCCGCTTGATCATTTGCCGCGCGAAGAACTCACCTGGTTGATCGCCAGCTTCAACGAAGTGGCCTACGCCGACGCCTGATTGAAATACGATCAAAATGTGGGAGATTCTATGGTTGAGGGGAAGTCCCCAAAACCGCTTTTGACTTGTACTCACTCTGATTTTTCAGGAGTGAAAACGCGATCCGTGCCAGCTTGC
>NZ_JBKFTO010000019.1:0-123767 GCF_050432925.1 Pseudomonas sp. 18175
GCGCAGCTTTACGTTCTTCTGAGTAGAAAGGCATGACCATACTCTTGCCGCCCCCGAATTGCTTTTAAAAAGGGGAGGACACGACAACTACCCTGACACCGGGGGCGCGCAGGACTTTGATCTGATTCTGATCGATACCCAGGGGGCTCGCTCCATCGTTTTAGAGGTGGCCTTGCTGGGTTCTCAAATGGCGGTTTCTCCAATTACGCCCGATATGTTGACCGCACGGGAGCTTCAGCGCGGGATGCTCCAGCTCTATCTGGACCTGGAACCGTTGGCTGCATTCGGTGCTGTTGAAACGATTCGGTGTGGTAATAAATGCTTAGATTTTCACAAATCAGTTAATCTCACTGGGTTGCGCTATAAGATTCACTGATTTTTGTGGTGTTGAGATCTTTTTCAAAAGTCGTATCACTACCTTCAGGGAGAGAATTTTGTGACTTTAGAGGCTCCGGATGTGCTTCCTGCCATCATTGATACCAGCAAGCCGCTGGGGCAGGCAGTCGTGGCAATGTTTAAAGGTGTTGAAGAGGAGCTTGAGGGGTACCCGCCAGGTGCCGTGAAAATCATCATTTTTGGCGGTGTTGCGGTACATCTGTATACTAATCATCGTGTTTCGGTAGACATTGACGGCGAAATTTTTCACTGTGATCGTTCACTGAACAAAAATCAGCTCATTGAGGGGCTTGGGGCGACGCCGGAGTCCTTCGTCGACCCTGCGGGGCGAACTCTTGCTCTGAACTACGACCTGACGTTCAATACGACGCTTGGGCCGCTGCACGAGGACTACCTTGATCGCGCGATTCGCCTTGAAGAGTTTGGCGATGAGTCACCCATTTATATTTTTATTGCTGCTCCATTGGATTTGGCTATCTCTAAGCTCGGGCGTGCTACCGAGCAAGACGTCGAAGATATTGAAAAGCTCTTGCGAATGGGGCTAATCTTGACCACAGATCTGAATCGGCTGGCGTTACAAGCTATTGACGTGTACGTTGGCAACAAGGAACCACCCCACTCGATCCTCAGGCGCATAATCGCGGATTATCTGGAGACTCACGATGACGACGAAGCGCCATAGCGCCACCGTCCTCTCGACTGAATTGGAACGGCTGGCGAGGCTGCCGCTAGATCAAGCTGATGACGCTGTCCTGGTGCGTGCCGCTCGTGCATTTTGGTACTCAGCGGATAGCCTGGAAACTGCACTCAACTCATTTTTGCATAAGCGCAGAAGCGATGTTGAGGTTAGGCGTGCTGGCTATCTTTTTGAGCGACTGACACAGTTCACTTGTGCTACGGATTCTCGCGTCTCCGAGGCAAATCGTGCTCTGAACCTTGTTGTGTCTCACAAGCCGAGCGATGTCGTTGCAACCAAAGGTCGAGTTGATCGGCTGGCGTTGTCTTGGGGTCTAGATAAAGGGTTGGGCTTGAAGGTTCAGGCACTAATGCCCTATCAGACAAGGCATTTCGAGGCTACACAACGAGAAATGCAAACAGCGTGATGTTGTGATGTTGAGTATTATAAAAACCGGTCATCGTGACCGGTTTTTTTGTATGCGCTTATTGAGTTGACAAAAGCGTAGATCGGGATACCCTACAGGCACACCTGAGGCGCGAATCGCGCCTCAGGTGTGCCTGTAGGGTATCCCGACCATACGAAATCGCGCCCTCAAAAAATACTGATTTGAGGACGTTATCTTTATTTTTGATTAAGCTGATGATCTGGAACAGATTTTTTTCAAATCTAAGCTCTTACCTATCAGATTTCAATGTCTGAGTTTGATGGTTTTTTCGGCGTTCCGATGAGATCTATAGGCGATCTATCTGCTAACGCGAACTTAAGTATAGCGTAGCTCATCTGGCTTTTATCGTAGATCTATAAATGCGTCGAAACTCATCCTTTCATCAAACTATCTGCCTGCTTATGGCTGCGGAAATCCCGTCTAGCGGGGTAGCGTCGAGTGGCTCGCCACTGATCAGAAATTGCGTCATATTCCGCGACAGGCAAGTTCCGCTCTTTCTTCTGAGTCTATAGGCGATCTCGTGCTCGGATTCTCACTTCTGAGTTAAATCTGCCTGCTACCGCCAGATAACGAGCAAAGCTTTCGCTAACGCTGTGGTACACGTCTTCTAAACGATGCGAACGCGCATCACGAAAACCGGTTTTCCAATCCTCGGAATAAGCGGCAGAAAATACCCACCTTGCTGGATTAGACCGGTAACACATGCGCCTCGCCCCTGAAATACGTTCATGGGGACTTGGACCAAGTGAGGTACGCACTGGAGGGTGTCCGGTAGCTGACGGGAACTGTCTGCTTTTCCTATAGTTCATTGATTTGCTGTGCTTTGACAAGCTAATCCAACGCGACTAACTTTCGTGGCGTGACGTATTCATGTACTCACGCTACGCAGCGTTTCTATGTCTCCACCACGGTTTTCGTTGCACCGTTGTGACTAACAGGTAGCAAATGACTGTTAATCATTGGGTCCCTGGTTCGAGTCCAGGTCGTGGAGCCAGATAGCGACATAAAGAGAAGCCTGCAGAGATGCAGGCTTTTTTTTGCCTTGGATTTGGCCGAGGTGATCAAAGCGCACAGCGTCACCAGCGCAGTCCTCACTCACTTAAGCGCCGCAAACGGCAAACGCTCCACCAGCGCCTGCGCAAGGTAACGGGCGAACACCGAAATGCGCTGGGGAATATGCCGCCGATGCTGATACACCGCAAAAATGTCAGCCTGCGGTGCGTGGTGATCGGTCAGTACCGCCTGCAGGCGACCGCTTTCAAGATACTGCTGCACATTCCAGCGCGACCGCAAAATCAATCCATGCCCGTCCAGCGCCAGGCTTAACGCAACCTCGCCATCATTACTCGACAGCGTGCCGCTGACCTTGTGTGAGTAATCCTGGCCGTCCTTACTGAAGCGCCAGATTGCATAGTCGCTGCCGAACTGGCGCAGAACGATGCAGTTGTGCTGCGCCAACTCCGCCACACGGGTCAGTGCCGGCATCGCTTCAAGGTAGGCCTTCGATGCGCAGAGGATGCGTGGGTTTTCCAGCAGACGAATGCCGACCAACCGTGAGTCCGGCGGCTCGCCCATGCACACGCCGATATCGAATTGATCGTCCAGCATGCTCAGTGGCTGGCTGGTCAGCTCCAGGGAAATCTCAAGCTCCGGGTGCAGCCTCGCGAAGCTCGATACCACAGGGGCGAGGTGCTGGCGCCCGAAACCCAGCGTGCCATTGATCCGCAACCGGCCTTGCAAGGTCGGCTGACGGCGACTCAGCGCGCTCTCCAGTTCTTCGAGCTGACGCAGAATCGGGCGACTTCCTTCCAGGTACAGCGCCCCTTCGGGGGTTAGCGACAATCGGCGTGTGGTGCGCAGTAATAACTGCACCCCGAGCCTGGCCTCTAACTGGCTGAGCCGTTTGCTCACGGCTGGCAGCGACAGCCCCAGATGGCGTGCCACCTCAGTCAGGCTGGCGCGGGTAGCCACCTGCTGAAAGAAACTCAGGTCATCGATCACGCTCATGGATTCTTTCCTAAAAACTAAGAATGGATTTACAGCAAGACTAATTATTAATCCATGAGCACTGCATACACTGAACGCCACGCCCCGATCAACCCAGGAGTCAAATTCATGAGCAAATCCCAGTACAAAATTGCAGTGATCCCCGGCGACGGCATTGGCAAGGAAGTGATGCCCGAAGGCGTACGTGTGCTCGACGCGGTGGCTGCCCGGTTCAACCTGGAACTGCAATGGGACTGGTTCGATTTCGCCAGCGCCGATTACTACCTGGCTCACGGCAAGATGATGCCGGACGACTGGTTCGACATCCTCAAGGGCTACGATGCGATCTACTTCGGTGCCGTGGGTTGGCCAGACGTGGTGCCTGACCACATTTCTCTGTGGGATTCGCTGCTGCAATTCCGTCGTGAATTCGACCAGTACGTCAACCTGCGCCCCTGCCGTCTCATGCCCGGCGTCAAGGCGCCACTGGCGAACCGCAAGCCCGGCGACATCGATTTCTGGGTGGTGCGCGAGAACACCGAAGGTGAGTATTCTAGTGTCGGCGGCAAAATGTTCCCCGGAACCGATCGTGAAATCGTGCTGCAGGAAACCGTGATGACCCGCGTCGGCGTCGACCGTATCCTCAAGTTCGCCTACGACCTGGCGCAAAGCCGTCCGAAGAAGCACCTGACCTCGGCCACCAAATCCAATGGCATCGCGATCACCATGCCCTACTGGGATGAGCGCGTGGTGGAGATGGGCAAAAAGTATCCCGACGTCAACGTCGACAAGTACCACATCGATATTCTTACCGCGAACTTCGTCCTGCATCCAGACTGGTTCGACGTGGTGGTGGCCAGCAACCTGTTCGGCGACATCCTTTCCGACCTGGGCCCTGCATGCACTGGCACGATCGGCATCGCCCCCTCGGCCAATATCAACCCGGAGCGCAACTTCCCGAGCCTGTTCGAGCCGGTGCATGGCTCGGCGCCCGACATCGCCGGAAAAGGCATCGCCAACCCCATCGGGCAGATCTGGTGCGGTGCGATGATGCTCGAACACCTGGGCCATCCCGAAGCCGGCGCCGCCGTGCTGACGGCGATTGAAACCGTGCTTGCGATGGGCCCGGAGCAGGCGCCCTTGACCGCCGACATCGGTGGCACCGGCAACACTGAATCCCTGGGCAAGGCCATCGCTGCTGCGGTCTGACGCCGAGAATAGCGTGCAATCTCCCATTCCCTCGGGAGATTGCTGCGCGCATACAACACGCCCCGTGTGCATTCACTCGGGCGCGGTCTCGCCTCCAATGTCCATCGCCTGTTCGTGCAAGGCAGCGATGAGGCTGCTTGCAACCGGGGTTCTCAGCCCGTTACGCAGCAGAATGATGCCCACCGCCGGTAACTCAATCGGCACCTCCAGCGGCAAGGTGTAACCCAGGCCTACGGACTCAAGGTACTGCGCGACTTTAGTGGCGAGGAAACACACGCAGCCTCTTTCCCGCATAAACGCCATCATCACCAAAAAGGACGAGGTTTCGATGATGTCAGCCGGTGGTTGCAATTTATGCTTGTAGAACATCTGGTTGAGCTTGACGCGCGAGGAGGCCCAAGCAGGGGGAACGACCCAGGGCAGCGTCGCCAGATGATGCCAAGTGGGTTTGGCCACTGCGGCCAGTGGATGATCGGCGGCAACCACGACGCGCATGGTGTCGGTGTATAACGCCTCGGTTTCCAGGTCCGGAGAGCTGTAGCCCGGCTCTAGGCGGCCCACGATGAAATCGAGCTCGCCGGTACGCAGCCTCGGTAGCAGGCGCGTGAGATCACCTTCCTCGATTGACACTGTCGTGTGTGGCGAGCTGAGCTTGAGGCGGCTGACAGCGCCGACCAACAATCCCGGCGTGGCGACCACCATTGCGCCGACACGGATACGGCCGGCTCCGCCGCTGGCGACAGAAGCGATGTCGTCACAGGTACGGTCAAAATCCACCAGCACCGAGCGCGCAAATCGGACCACTTGCTCGCCATAGGCCGTAGGCCGAGTGCCTCGCGTTGAGCGGACGAATAACTCAAGCCCGAACATCTTTTCGATTTCCGCCAGCGATTTGCTGACGGCGGGCTGGGTAAGCGACAAAAATTCCGCTGACCGCCCCAGATGACGGAATTCATCCAGCGCCACGACAAGCTGCAGATGCTTTAGCTTGAGGTTGGAGCGCAAAACCCTATCAATGTCGCTCACCTGCTTTATCTCCGGTCGAAGACGCTTAGATGTCAAAATGGTTATGAAGTATGTCTGCTTATTCATTGTTCAGCAATGAAGCTGCGAGTCAGTATCCAAGAACAAAAACAATGATCGGAGACAAGCAATGCGCACTCCTATGCCTACAAAACCGTTAAATGACGCCGTGGTGAAACAAGGCAAGAAATCCAACGCTCGTTGGGTTGTGGCCGCTCTGATGTGGTTTGCCATCGCCATCAACTACATCGACCGCACCGTGCTCTCGGTTGCCGCCCCCGAACTCATCAACGAGTTCAGCCTGACCCCCGAAATGATGGGGATCGTCTTGTCCGCGTTTTTCTGGTCCTACGCGCTGCTGCAAATCCCGGCGGGCTGGGTGGCTGATAAATTCGGGCAGAAAATGGGGCTTGGGATCGCCGTAGGCTCATGGTCGCTTGCCACGGCGGCGACAGGGCTTGCGACAGGTTTTGCATCCCTGGTTGGCCTGCGCGTGGCACTCGGGGTCGGTGAAGCCGGCGCTTATCCGGCCAACGCCGGGATCGCGTCAAAATGGTTCCCGGACAAGGAACGAGCAACTATTTCCGGGCTGTTTGACAGTGCCTCGAAATTCGGCGGTGCCGTGGCGATGCCGCTCATTGTGACGTTGATGATGGCGTTCGACTGGCGCATGACGTTTGTGATCGTGGGCCTGACCGGTCTGGTCTGGAGCCTGGTCTGGTGGTGGTATTTCTCGGACACCCCGGAGAAACACCGAAGCGCCAACGCCGCCGAGGTGGAATACATCCGAGGCGGGCAGACCCAGCAGCACGGTGTCGATGCGACCATCCCGATGAAATGGTTTGAGCTGCTCAAGTACCGCAATATCTGGGCGATGTGCCTGGGCTTCTTCACCATCAACTACATCTCTTACTTCTTCATCACCTGGTTGCCCACCTACCTTGTAAAAGAGCAGGGCATGGGCCTGCTGAAAATGGGCCTGGTCGCTTCGCTTCCGCTGATTTGCGGCCTGTTCGCCGAGATCGCTGCCGGATGGCTGTCCGACAGGGTGGTCCACAGCGGGCGCCTGTCGTTAACCGCGACACGCAAACTGTTTCTGATCGTGGGGCTTTCAATGGCGCTGTGTATCGGTCTGGCGCCGTTGACCACCTCGGTCGGGCTCACGGTATTGCTGCTGTGCATCGCAAAGGCTGGAACCACCGTCGCGGCCTCGCAAGTCTGGGCGCTGCCGGGTGATGTTGCGCCGAAGAACATGACCTCCACCGTCGCCGGATTGCAAAACATGGTGGCGAACTTCGGCGGCGTACTGGGGCCGGTGATTACCGGGTTTATCGTGGCCTCGACCGGCTCGTTCAAGATGGCCTTGGTCTTCTCGGCGGTGCTCGGAATGCTGGGCATCTTGAATTACGCCCTGCTGCTGAAGAAGGTCGAACCCATCGTTGCGCCCATGCCGACCGAGCCTCAGCACGGCCCTGCCTCTATCGCCGCTAAAGCCTGAAGCGCCGCTGCGTTTCAACGACACCGATGCCGTAATCTGGATGCCAGGACTGTTTTATGACGACTACCACGCCCCATGCCACTCACAGACTGATACGTCTGCATGCCAATGACAACGTGCTCATCGCTCGCCAATTGATCGGCCTGGGGGACGAGTTGCCTGAGCTGGGCGTACGCAGCCGGGCGCAAGTGCCGGCCGGGCACAAGATTGCAGCGCAGGACATCCTGTGCGGTGAACCCGTGCGTAAGTACGACACGATCATCGGTGTAGCGTCGCGCACTATCACCAAGGGCGAGCACGTTCACTCCCACAACATCGCACTCATCGATTTCGATCGAGACCCAGGCTTCTGTGAGGATGTGCGTGCGGTGGACTACGTTGCCCCCGAGAAACGCGCGACGTTCATGGGCATCGTGCGAGCAGACGGCCGCGTTGCCACGCGCAATTTCATCGGGTTGCTGTCGTCGGTGAACTGCTCGTCGACCGTGATCAAGAAGATCGCCGAACACTTCACGCCCGAGCGGCTCGCCGCTTACCCGAATGTCGATGGTGTCGTCGCATTCGCCCAGACCAGCGGGTGCGGCATGTCGTCCCCCAGCCCTCATTTCGACGTGCTGCAGCGCACCATTGCCGGGTACGCGCGCCACCCCAACCTGGCGGCCGTGCTGATCGTCGGGCTGGGTTGCGAGCGCAACCAGGTGGCCAACCTCGTCGATTCCCAGCAGTTGGTGCCCGATAGCCACCTGCGCACATTCGTGATGCAGGACACCGGCGGTACGCGTGCAACCATCGCTCAAGGCATTGCGGCAATCGAGGCGATGCTGCCCGAAGCCAACGCGGTCAAGCGCGTGCCGGTGAGTGCGGCGCACCTGAAGATCGGGCTGGAATGCGGCGGTTCCGATGGCTTTTCCGGCATCACCGCCAACCCGGCGTTGGGGGCGGCGATGGACATACTCGTGCGGCATGGCGGTACCGCGATTCTGTCGGAGACCCCCGAGATCCACGGTGTGGAGTACATGCTCACGCGTCGTGCGGTCAGTGTCGAGGTGGGCCAGAAGCTACTGGACCGGCTGGCCTGGTGGGAAGAATACACACGTGGTCAGAACGGGCAGTTCAATGGCGTCGTAGGCCCCGGTAATCAGGCTGGAGGTCTGGCCAATATCTTCGAAAAATCCCTGGGGTCTGCCATGAAAGGCGGCACCACTCCGTTGCAGGCGGTGTACGAGTATGCCGAGCCGATTGACAAGGCCGGCTTCGTGTTCATGGACTCACCGGGCTACGACCCTGTCGCGGCAACCGGTCAAATCGCCAGTGGTGCAAACCTCATTTGCTTCACCACGGGCAGGGGCTCGATGTTCGGCAGCAAGCCTGCGCCAACGATCAAGCTCGCCAGCAATACCCCGATGTTCACCCGCCTGGAAGAGGACATGGATATTAACTGCGGCCTCATTCTTGACGGTGAGTTGTCGGTTGAGCAGATGGGCGAACGCATCTTCGAACACATTTTGCAGGCGGCTTCAGGCGCCTCGACCAAGAGCGAATTGTTGGGGCTTGGGGATCACGAGTTTGTGCCCTGGCACCTGGGCATCGTCAGTTGATCCAACCCCTTTGCACACACTTAAGGAACCTCGGCATGAACCTGAAACTGACCCGCACTGACCTGATTCGAACGCAGAATTTCATTGGCGGCCAATGGCACACCCGAGATCCAGAGGCGCTGTTGACGGTCACCAACCCGGCCGACGACAGCTATATCGCCCAAGTGCCCGACAGCAACGCGATTGACGCCCGTGCCGCCGTCGATGCCGCTCATTCGGCGTTTGCCGCGTGGCGAAACACCCCTGCCAAACAGCGCGCGCAATTGATCAAACGCTGGAACGCGCTGATCCTGGAGCATCAAGAAGACCTGGGCCGGCTCATCTCGCTGGAGCAGGGCAAGCCGCTGGCAGAGGGGCGCGGCGAAGTGGTCTACGCCGCCAGCTATGTCGAGTGGTTTGCCGAGGAAGCGACGCGCGCGTATGGCGATGTGATCCCGGCGCCGGTCTCGGGTCGACGCATGACGGCAATCAAGGAGCCGGTTGGCGTGGTCGCAGCGATCACCCCTTGGAATTTCCCGGCGGCGATGATTGCCCGCAAGATCGCGCCAGCATTGGCAGCCGGTTGCACCGTGGTCTGCAAGCCTGCCGAAGACACGCCACTGACGTCCCTGGCGCTTGTGCGCCTGGCTGAGGAAGCCGGCTTTCCGCCAGGAACACTCAACATCGTCACCGCTTCGCGTGAGCGTACGCCCGAAGTCGTCAACGCTTGGCTGGCTGATTCACGGGTGCGCAAGATCACCTTTACCGGGTCGACGCCGGTGGGCAAACACCTGGCCCGCATGTCAGCCGACACCTTGAAAAAGTGCTCGCTCGAACTGGGCGGCAATGCCCCCTTCATCGTGTTTGACGATGCGGACCTCGACGCTGCCGTGGACGGCCTCATGGTCTCCAAGTTTCGTAATGGCGGCCAGACCTGCGTGTGCCCCAATCGGATCTATGTGCAAAGCGCGGTTCACGATCAATTTGTTGAAAAGCTGGTGGCCAGAGTCAGCGCGCTGAAGGTTGGGCCAGCTTCCCACAGTGATTCGCAGATTGGTCCGATGATCAACGCGCGCGCCATCGACAAGATCGCACGCCACGTAGATGACGCCGTTGCAAAAGGCGCAGCCATCGCCACTGGCGGTCGACCTGTGCGCGACGCTGTCGCCGACGGTCCGAACTACTACGCGCCGACCGTGTTGATCAATGCGACCGCGCAGATGGAACTCTGTAATGAAGAAACCTTTGGTCCGGTGGCGCCCATCTTCCGCTTCACGACTGAAGCGCAAGTGATCGAACTGGCCAACGACACGCCCTTTGGGTTGGCGGCCTACTTTTATACCCAGGACGTCAAACGCGTCTGGCGCGTAGCCGAGGCGTTGGAGTCGGGCATCGTGGGCATCAACGAAGGCGCTCTTGCCGCAGAGGCTGCACCGTTCGGGGGGGTCAAAGAGTCGGGGTATGGCCGTGAGGGTTCACGCTACGGCCTGGAGGATTACATGCACATCAAATACCTGTGCCAGGGCGGCCTGAACTAGTTCCGACAAAAACAACAGAGGAGTAGAGACCATCATGGCAAACCCGTTCAAGACCGCGCTTTCGCGAGGCGATAAGCAGATTGGCCTGTGGCTTTCACTGGCCAATGCCTACAGTGCCGAAATTTGCGCCACAGCCGGCTTCCAGTGGGTGTTGATCGACGGTGAACACGCGCCAAACGACGTGCGCAGCACACTGGCACAGTTGCAGGCCATCGCGCCTTACCCGTCCCACCCCGTGGCCCGTACGGTCGATGGCAATCCGGCAATGATCAAACAGCTGCTCGACATTGGCGTTCAAACATTGCTGGTGCCCATGGTCGATACCGCCGAGCAAGCCATCACTCTGGCGGCCGCGACCCGCTACCCGCCGCAAGGCACAAGAGGCGTCGGTGCAGCGGCAGCGCGTGCTTCGCGTTGGGGCGGCCACACGGACTACCTGGAGACAGCCAATGACGATGTGTGCTTACTGGTGCAGGCAGAATCCAGGGTTGCACTTGAGAACCTCGAAGCCATCTGCGCCGTCGACGGCGTGCATGGCGTGTTCATTGGGCCGGCTGATCTAGCCGCGTCCATGGGGCACCGTGGGCATCCTGAGCACCCTGACGTGCAGCTAGCGATAGAGACAGCCATACGCACCATTGTGGCCAGTGGCAAAGCCGCTGGCACGCTGACCGGCGATGCCAAACTCGCTCGGCACTATCTCGAACTGGGCGCCAGCTTCGTCGCCGTGGGGCTGGATCTGACCCTGTTGGCACGGGCGACCCGCGGGTTGGCAAACGACTTTGGTCTTGGCGCCATATCGGCATCCCCCGTTAGCGGTGCCTCACCTTACTGACTTTAGGTAGCGATACCGCATTTTGTAATTTTGGCTCTTGAATTTTTCGACGCTGAACCTACATAGGCGGTACGCGATGCCACATCCGGGTCGCGAGTTAAATCACTTGGAGAACACTCAGGAGATTTTGCTATGGCTACTACTACTTCGTTGGCACCTCTGTTTCGCCACTCCGTTGGCTTTGACCGGTTCAACGACCTGTTCGAATCGGCGCTGCGCAGCGAGGCCGGTACGGCTTACCCATTGCACAACGTCGAGAAGCTGAGCGATGACCACTATCGGGTCGTCATCTCGGCCGCTGGCATGGCGCAGGACGACCTGGACATCCAGGTGGAAAAAGGCGTGTTGACCGTCTCCGGCAGCAAGCGTGAGCAAAGGGATGACATCACCTACCTGCATCAAGGGATCGTACAGCGCGCATTCCGCTTGTCGTTCCGCCTGGACGACCACATCGAAGTGCAGGGTGCACGGCTTTCCAATGGCCTGCTGAGCATTGATTTGCTCAGGGCTGTACCGGAGGAGGCCAAGCCAAAACGCATTGCGATTGAGGGCGGCGAAAAAGCTGAACCCAAATCGATCAGCGAGCAGTAACCTGAAATGAACAAAGGCGCTCTTCGGAGCGCCTTTGTTCGTGTTCCAAAGCCTAGCGTGTGTAATTTGCCTGGGCGCCCAGCTCGGCCCCACGCCCCTCCCACTTGGCAATCACCAACGGCGCCAACGCATTACCCAGCACATTCAATGCAGTGGTCGGCATCTCCATCAACCGATACACCCCGGCGATAAACGCGATGCCTTCCAACGGCAAGCCCGCACTGGCCAAGGTGGCTGACAGGATCACAAACATAAACCCTGGCACGCCAGCCGCGCCCTTGGAGGTGAGCACCATGGTCACCACCAGCAGTGCCTGGTCACCCAGGCTCAGGTCGATGCCGTACAGCTGCGCCACAAACAAGGTGCCGATGCCGAGGAACAGCGAGGCACCATCCAGGTTGAATGAGTAACCCACCGGCACCACAAAGCTCACCAACGAAGGCGGTACGCCGTAGGTTTCAAGCTTCTTCATCAGTTGCGGCATCACCGACGCCGAGCTGGCGGTGGAGAAGGCCAGTATCAGTTCGTCCTTGATATGCCGCATCAGGGCGAACAGGTTGATCCCACACAGGCGCGCCACCAGGTTGAGCACCACCAATACGAAGAATGCGATGGCCACGTAGCTGACCAGGATCAGCTTGGCCAGCGGCAGCAGCGAGCCGAAACCGAAATTGGCGACGGTGACGCTGATCATGCCGAACACGCCGATGGGCGAATAGGCCATGATCATTGAAGTGACCTTGAACATCGCATCCGACACACCGCGCAACAGGGCGATCACCGGGTCCTTGCGTTCGGCAGGCAAGCGCGCCACGCCCAAGCCGAACATCACCGCAAAAAACAGCACCGACAGCAAGCTGCCTTGGGCCATGGCGTTGATCACGTTGTCAGGGATGATGCCGACGATGATTTGCCCCAAGCTATGCCCGCCGCCGTTGCTGGTGGGTAGCGTGATATTGGCCGCATGCAGGCTGGACAGCTCGGTGCCGGCGCCCGGCTTGAGCAGGTTGCCCAGCACCAACCCGACGATGATCGCCAAGGTGGTGATGCAGAAAAAATAACCCAGGGAGCGCACGCCAATGCGGCCCAGGGATTTGCCGTCACCGTGCCCTGCAATGCCCACCACCATGCAGGCAAATACGATGGGCACCACGATCATCTTCATCAGCTTGATGAAAATATCGCCCGCCGGTTGCAGCAGGTTGTCCACCAGCCATGGCCGGGACTCGGGGAAACGGTGCAGCAGGGCACCGATGGCGATGCCGGCGAGCAAGCCGATCATGATTTGCCAGACCAGCGCGATACGGGGCGTATGCATGGGAATGCCTCATTTGAGATCAATGATTTTTAAGTTGTTGTTCTAGGCAGTCAAAAGGCGGCCATCCGTTGGCCACCGGGTGTAGCGAGTAGCCGTCAGCGCAGGTCGTGGCATGCGTCTTTGAGGCGGCGGCAACCTTCTTCGATCACGTCCAGGCTGCTGGCGAACGACAGGCGCACATAGGGCGACATGCCGTACGCCGCACCGCTGACCGTGGCCAGGCCGTAGTCGCGCAGCAGGTAGTCCACCAACTGCGTGTCGCTTTCCAGGTGGTCACCGTGGGGGGTGAGCTTGCCCATCAGCGCGCTGACATTGGCGAACACATAGAACGCACCGTCCGGCGGTGTGAAGCTCACGCCGGGAACGTCCGCCAGCAGCGCCAACATGCGTGTACGGCGTTGTTGGTATTGCTCGCGCATCCCGGCAATGGGCGCTTGGTCACCGGCAAACGCCGCCACCGCCGCCGCCTGGCTCAGGGAGCTGGGGCAGGTGGTGGTTTGCGACAGCAGTTTGGCGATGGCCGCGATCAGCCAGGCCGGGCCTGCACCAAAGCCCAGTCGCCAGCCGGTCATGGCATAGCCTTTGGAAGCGCCGTTGACGATCAGGGTGCGCGGTTTGAGGTCTGGTGCGATGCGCGTCAGTGGCACGTGGTGGGCATCGCCGTAGACGAAGTGCTCATAGATTTCGTCGGCCATGATCAGCACATGGGGATGGCGGCGCAAGACCTGCGCCAATGCTAGCAGCTCTGTTTCGTTGTACACGGCGCCGCTGGGGTTGTTCGGGCTGTTGAGGATCACCCACTTGGTGCGCGGGGTGATCGCCTGTTCCAGTGCCTCGGGTGACAGCTTGAAGCCCAGGCGTTCGTCACCGGGGATGATCACCGGCGTGGCATCGTTCAGCCGTGCGATGTCCGGGTACGACACCCAATACGGCGTGTGCACGATGACTTCATCCCCGCGATTCAAGGTGGCCGCCAGCGCGTGATAGATGATGTGCTTGCCGCCGCAACCGGCCACCACTTCGTCCAGGCCGTAGGCCAGGTCGTTGTCGCGCTGCAGCTTGAGGCAGATCGCTTGGCGCAACGCCAGGGTGCCGGTGGTGGGGGTGTAATGGGTGTCGCCGCTGTGCATCGCCAGGTGTGCGGCGTCGAGGATATGGGCGGGGGTGTCGAAGTCCGGCTCGCCCACGGTGAAGTTGACGATATCGCGGCCCTGGGCGCGCAACTCGGTCACCAATGCGTTGGCGGCAATGCTGGGGGAGGGCGCGATGCCCAGCACGCGGTCCGACAAAAAGTGCTTCATTGCGCCAGCCCTGCGTTGACCAATACCTTGTCGATCCAGCTCTGGCGTACGGCACCGCTGGCAATCTCAGCTTTCACGGCTTCTTCGTGCTCGGCGTGTTGGGCGGCACGGCGCAGCACTTCGGCCGCGTCGGCCTGGGAGAACGCCACCAGGCCGTCCTCATCACCCACCAGTACGTCGCCGGGGTTGATCAACATGCCGCCGATGCACACCGGCACGTTCACCTCGCCGGGGCCGGTCTTGTAGGGGCCGGTGTGCACTACGGCGCGGGCGTAGCAAGGCGTGTCTTCAAAACTGGCGACATCACGGATCGCGCCGTCGATCACAAAGCCTACGCAACCGCGTTGCTGGGCGTACAGCTTGACCAACTCGCCGATCACCGCGTTGTTGGTATCGCCCTGGCCGTCCACCACCAGCACGTGGCCCGGTTGCATCAGGCTCATGGCTTTGTAGATCAGCAGGTTGTCACCGGGGCGGGTCTTCACGGTGATCGCCGTGCCCACCAGCTTGCCGCTGCGGTTGTAGCGCGTCAGGCCACGGGCGCCGATGTGGCGGCCGAGGTTGTCGCTGATGTGGGGTGTGACGACATGGGCGAACGCCTCCAGCAGTTCGGCCGGGGCCATCGGCGCGTTGGGCAGGATGCGTGAACCGGGCAAGGACATGGCAAATCTCCAGAATCGTTGGATAGCGAAGGGCGATGACCGGATCTTAGAAGTGATGATCGGAGAGTTTTAGCGATATTTTATGATGTGTTAGCATCGCTTTTTTTCATGACTGGCCTGCCATGATCACCTTCAAGCAAATCGACGCGCTGTACTGGATCGCCGAACTGGGCAGCTTTGAAGCGGCGGCCAACAAGCTGAACATGTCGCAGTCGGCCATCTCCAAGCGCATCCAGGAGCTGGAAGACACCTTTGATGTGGAGATCTTCGACCGCAGCAAACGCAACGCCCGGCTGACGGAAAAGGGCGGCGAACTGCTGGACTACGCCCGCGACCTACTCAACAGCCGTGACCAGTTGCTCGAACGGGTCAGCGCCCGCGAGGTGCTGGTGCGCAGGTTCCGCCTGGGGGTCACCGAACTCACCGCCCTGACCTGGTTGCCAGCCTTGGTGGAAGCGCTGCGCCAGGCTTACCCCAAGGTGCAGATCGAACCCTCGGTGGAGCTCAGCAGCGAGCTGTTTCGCAAGCTGGAAAGCGACCAGTTGGACCTGGTGATCGTGCCCGACGTGTACAGCGACCCGCGCTTTCACAGCACGCCGCTGCAATGCGTGGAAAACGCCTGGATGTGTTCCCCCGGGCTGATCCCGGACGCCGACCCCATCAGCCTGGAAACCCTGGCCAGCTACACCGTGCTCACCCAGGGCTCGCAGTCGGGCACGGGGATGATCTACGAGCGCTGGCTGGCCGCGCACAACATCCAACTGCCGCGCACCCTCACCAGCCACAACCTGCTGGTGCAGGCGGGGCTTGCGTTGTCGGGGATTGGCGTGAGTTACCTGCCGGTGGGGTGCCTGTCCCATTTGATCGAACAAGGCACCTTGCGTGCCCTGGTCACCCAACCGGCACTGCCGGATATCCAGTACGTGGCGTTGCACCGGGTGGACCGCCAGTTTGGCCTGAACCAGGACGTGGCCAGGTTGGCTCAGGCGTGCTGTGATTTTTCGCGGTTGTTGTTCTAAAAAAGCAGTCAGTTGAGCGCAACACGGCTTGTGTGGTGAGCGGGCAGTCATCTTTTAACTGAAGGGTAAGCGCCATCGCGCTTACCAGCGATAGGTCAACGAGCTGACCAACTGCCGCTCATCCCCATACCGGCAAATCGCGAATTCGCAGTAGGTGTAGCGCTTGTTGGTGACGTTGTTGGCATTGAGCGCGACCTCCCAGTGCGGGTCGATCTCATAGCTGGCGCGGGCGTCGTACAAGGTGTAGGCAGGCATCGATGACGGCACGCCGGAGGCCTGGGTGGTGCCTTTATAACGTGCGCCGCCGCCAATGCGCAGTTGTGGCACGCCCAGTGCGGCCAGGCGGTAGTCGGCCCATAGGGCGGCTTGGTGATAAGGGGTGTCTTCGCTGCGCTGGCCGATTTCGCTGGCGATATCGCTTTTGGTGATGCGTGCGTCGATGTAGGCGTAGGACGCGATCACGCTGAGGTTGGCGGTGACCTCAGTCTTGGCTTCCAGCTCAAAGCCTCGGGAGCGCACTTCGCCGACCTGCACCGAATAATTGCTATCGGTACGGTCCTGGCTCAGTACGTTTTTCTGCTCCAGCTGGTACACCGCCGCACTCAGCAGGGTGGCGCTGCCTTCGGGCTGGTAGCGGATACCGATTTCATACTGCCGGCCTTCAGTGGGCACAAAGCTTTGCTCGGCTTTGTTGGCACCTGCCACCGGAAAGAACGATTCGCTGTAGCTGATATACGGCGCCAGGCCATTGTCGGCCTTGTACACCAGGCCTGCGCGCCACGTGGTGGCTTCATCGCTTTTACCGCTATCGGCCCCATTGCGGAAGAGCTCGGTGTGCTGGTCCGCCCAGTCATGCCGCCCGCCCAGCAGCAGAATCCAACGCTCATCGAACTTGATCTGGTCCTGGAAATAGATGCCTTTTTGCAGGGTGTCGATCTGTGAGCCACGGTCGGTGGCCGGGTTTTTATTCACTACTACAGGCTGGCCATATTGGTAGGTCGCCAGGTTCAGCGGCTGAGCTGTACCCCGGAAGTTGTGGGAGTCGTAGCTGGTGTCATAACCATCGAAGCCCAACAGGAACGTGTGCTGCCAGTCGCCGAACTGCCATTTGCTCTCGACATTGGTATCGCTGGCCAGGCCGCGGGAGCGTTCTTCGCGGTCGCTGTATTGGCGACGCAGGATGCCCGTGGTTTGCGCGCTGGCGATGTTGGTGCCGGCGATGTTGACCTGCAGGTAGCGCCAGGTCACATCCGATTGGTAGTAGCGCAGCTTGTGGCTGATGCGCGTGTGTTCATCGAAGCGGTGCTCGAACTCGTAACCGAGCGCCGACATCTCGCCGTTCATTTCGTCGTAGTCGGGCTCGCCGATAAAGTCATGGCGACCGATCTGGAACCTGCCGCTGCCCACGCCTTTGGTGAGTTGATAGGGCAGGGGCGCGGAGAAGCCGGTCTCGGTCTTCTGGTAGAACGACAGCAGGGTCAGCGAAGTGTCGTCATCGGGGCGCCAGGTGAGGGTCGGGGCCACATAGACTTTGTCGTTGTTGATGTGGTCGGCGGCGGTGTCGCTTTTGCGATCCAGCAGGGTCAGGCGATAGCTCAGGGTATCGCTGTCGCCGACTGGGCCGGTGAAGTCGGCGGACAGCTGCTTGCGGTTGTTCTGCCCGGCTTGGAGGTTGATCTCATGGTAGGGCGTTTGGCTTGGGCGTTTGCTCACGGTGTTGATCAAACCGCCCGGTGACAGTTGGCCGTAGAGCACCGACGCCGCACCGCGGATCACCTCGGCGCGTTCCAGGCCATAGGGTTCCTGCACGCCGTCATAGGAGTTGTTTTGCAGGCGCAGGCCATCGCGCAGGGAGCCGCCGGTGGCCGATTCCACATCGAAGCCGCGAATGCGGAAACGGTCGGAGGTGCGGTTGAAACTGGTGGGCTGGCTGGTAAAGCCCGGCGTGAGGTCGAGGGTTTGCGACAGGGTTTCCGATTGGCGGTCGCGGATCTCGTCGCTGGTGACCACCGACAGCGATTGCGGGGTCTCGATGATCGGTGTGTCGGTCTTGGTGGCGCTGAGGTTGCGCGTGGCCACGTAGCCTTTGACGTGTTCGGTGCTGCTTTCTTCACTCCGGCCGGTGATTGCGGTCGGGCCCAACTCCAGGGAGCCTGTGGTGTTGAGCGGCACCAGCACATACCCGTTGGCGCCTTGCACCGCCTGCAAACCGCTGCCGCGCAGCAATTGGGCAAAACCCTGGGTCACCGGGAATTCACCTTGCAGGCCGGCGGTATTCAGGCCGGCGACGGTCTGGCTGTCGAACAGCAGCGCCACATGGGCCTGCTGGGCAAACAGGTTCAACGCCGGGCCCAAGGGGCCGGCAGCGATGGCATAACGCGCCGCTTCTTGTGCGGCCACCGGGCTGCTGATGGCCAAGCTCAGGGCCGTCAGGCTGGCCAGGTTGATCGCCAGGGCGAGGGGCAAGGGGGAACGCTTGAGGTGGCGCGGCATGGAAGAAATTCCTGTTATTTGAGGTGCTTTCTTCCTTGACGGGGCACTTGGGAAAAGCGGAACCCCACACGCAACACTATTTTTCCTTGCGTTCGATGTGCAGCCACAGCGGGCTGAACGAGCGGATGCGCACCGGCAGGCCATCGGCAATCAGTTGCAGGGCTCGGCGCGGATTGTCCAGCGGCAGGACAGCGGACACCCGTAGATCGCCGAGTTGCTCACGATTGAACTGCACATGCCCACCGTACTGGCGTGCCAGTTCGTCCAGCACTTCGGGCAATGGTCGGTCCTGCACCACCAGTTGATGGTGCTTCCAGGCGTCGTCGGTGGTGCGCGGGTCGATCTTGCCCAGCCGTTTTACCGCGTCCGGCGTGATGCGCGCCTGCTCACCGGCGCTGACTTTTACATCGTCGTGATGCCCGGCATCGGTGGCGGCGACAGTGGATTCGAGCATGCTCAGCAGCGTGCCCGACGCTTCGCGCTTGACCGTAAAGCGCGTGCCAAGGGCGCGCATCTGGCCGTCGTCGGTGACCACGGTAAACGGCCGTGCGGCATCGTGGGCCACTTGCACCAGGATCTCGCCACGCAGCAACCGCACCTGGCGTTGCTGGCCGTTGAAGGTCAGGTCCACGGCGCTGTTGCCGCTCAAGGTCAGTTGCGAGCCGTCTTCCAGGTTCACCTGCTGCCATTGCGCAGGCGCGGTGCGCTGGTCGGCCAGCAGGTAGCTCGGCGGATAGGCGCGCAACGCCAGGGCCACCGGCAACGCCAGCAACACGCCCAGCAGCACACGCCCCGTCGGGTTGCGACGACGCACCCGCGCCGCTTCCAGCGCGGCCTGCACCGGTGCCTGTTGCGGGCGCAGTGCCTGCAAGCGCCCGACAAAACCTTGCAGGCGCTCAAAGGCGGCGCCATGCCGTGGGTCGGCGGCCTTCCAGCGTTCAAATTGCTGCTGCTCGCGCTCGCTGAGGTGGCCTTCGTTGAGGCGGATCACCCAGTTGGCGGCTTGCTGGTCGAGGTCGGCGCTCATACGTCCAGCGCGTGGTTGCAGTGCAGCAGGGCGTTCATCAGGTGTTTGCGCACCATGCGCTCGGAGATGCCCAGGCGGCTGGCAATCTGGCTTTGGCGCAGGCCTTCGAGGAAATACAACAGGAACGCCTGCCGCGCATTCAGAGCCAGGCCGTCGAGGACGAAGGCGATCTGTTCCAGCGCTTCAAGGGTGACCAGGATCTGTTCCGGCGACTGCTGGCACTGCTCCATCATCTCGATGGTCAGTGCCAGTTCCCGCAGGTAGGCGTCTTCCAGCTGGCGGCGGCGCGCGCGGTCGATGATCAGGTGGCGTGCTGTGGTGGTGAGAAAGGCCCTGGGTTCGCGCAGGCCGCCCAGGGCATCGCGGGAAGCGAGGATTCTTACAAAGGTATCGTGGGAAACATCCGCAGCGTTTTGCGGGCAACCGAGCTTTTTGCGCAGCCAGCCGAACAACCAGCCATGGTGCTCGGTGTAGAGCGCATGGACGACCTGGTTCAGGGGAAGTTCGCTGGCCGACATGGGAGGTAAGTCTGCGGATAAGAATTATTCGCAAGAGTAGCGGGGTGCCATCACACAAAGCAAGCGCGGCTTGATGGATCAGTTGGCCGCATGGCCAGGCGTGATAATCGAAGCTGCCGCATCCCAGGTCAGCAGCAGCTGGGTGATGGCGCCATCAATCACGGCATGTGGGACGTGATCTCGCGCCAGAATCGACACCCCCTGCAAGAAACCGTCAAACACCGTTGCCATCACCGTAGCCTCCATCGTGTTCGGCAACTGGCCGTCGCGCACGGCCCGTTCCACACAGGCCACGATGCCCGCCCGCGTGCGGCTGCGCGACTGGTTCAAGGCATCCGCCACCCGTGCATTCTCCGGGCTCGGCGCACTCATTACGCCGAGGGCCACCATGCAGCCTTTGGGGTGACCGTCTTCACACTGCATGCGCGCCGACTGGCGCAGCGCGGTTTCGATGGCCTGGCGCGGCGGCAGGGTTTCGTCCCACAGGCATTCGGTGACTTGGGCGTAGGTGGCCAGGTAACGCTGCACGCACTCATCAAACAGCGCCTCTTTGGAGCCGAACGCGGCGTAAAAACTCGGCGCAGAAATACCGCCACCCAGGCCGGCCTTGAGCTGGGCCAAGGAAGTGGCGTCGTAGCCGTGCTGCCAGAACAGGTGCAAGGCCTGGTCCACGGCATGGTCACGGTCGAAATTGCGGGGGCGGCCCATTTGTGCCATGTGAGGTCTCCGGTGGGAAAGCGAGATAAATACTAGTCGATACATAAGTCGTTGACAACGAGCAGGGCTCGCCCGCAACATTTGTATCGATCAGTATCTAAATCCCTCTCAAGGAGTTTCCCGTGACACCCTCACTCACCTTATCAGCGGCATCCGACCGCCTGCCCATTGGCGCCTTGCTCGCCCTGGCCATGACCGGCTTCATCTGCATCGTCACCGAAACCCTGCCCGCCGGCTTGCTACCGTTGATCAGTGAGGGCCTGGCGATTTCGCCCTCGATGGCCGGGCAGATGGTCACCGCGTATGCACTGGGCTCGGTGTTGGCAGTGATCCCCATGACGATCGCCACCCGTGGCTGGCGTCGGCGCAATGTGCTGTTGCTGACCATCGTGGGTTTTCTGCTGTTCAACTCCATCACCGCATTGTCGTCCCACTATGGCGTGACCCTGGTGGCGCGCTTCTTTGCCGGTGTGGCGGCGGGGTTGGCCTGGAGCCTGCTGGCCGGTTACGCGCGGCGCATGGTCGCGCCCCATCAACAGGGCAGGGCGCTGGCGTTGGCGATGGTGGGCACGCCCATTGCGCTGTCATTGGGCGTGCCACTGGGCACATGGTTGGGTGGGCTGGTGGGCTGGCGCACCACGTTTGGGCTGATGTCGGCGCTGACGCTGGTGCTGATTGTGTGGGTGCTGGTGAAAGTCCCGGACTTTGCCCCCCAAGCGGCGCATCAGCGCGTGTCCCTGGGCAAGGTACTGACCACGCCGGGTGTGCGCCCGGTGTTGGCGGTGGTGATCAGTTGGATGCTGGCCCACAACATTCTCTATACCTACATCGCACCGTTTGTGGCACCGGCAGGGTTGGCGGAGCGGGTCGACTTGGTGCTGCTGGTGTTTGGTATTGCGGCGTTGGCGGGGATCTGGCTCACGGCCAGGTTGGTCGAGCCACTGCTGCGCAAAACCGTGTTGGCTAGCCTGGCGACCTTTGCGTTGGTGAGCCTGGTGTTCGGTTTGCTGGGCAATCAACCCCTGGTGATTTACCTCGGCGTGGCCGTATGGGGCCTGAGCTTCGGCGGCGCCGCGACCCTGCTGCAAACCGCCCTGGCCGATGCAGCGGGGGATGGCGCAGACGTGGCGCTGTCGCTGAATGTGGTGGCCTGGAACAGTGCGATTGCCGGCAGCGGCGTAGTGGGCGGTGTATTGCTCGACACCTGGGGTGTGGCGTCGTTTCCATGGGCGATGCTGGTATTGATCGGTGTGTCACTGGCGATTGCCTGGGGGGCGCGCGGGCATGGGTTCACACCTGGGCCGCGCAGTGCGCAAAATCCTGCGTCGGTCGGGCACTAATCTGACAAAGTTCGGTCAATAAACCCCACAATATCATCCACTTGGCTCCGCAGTGCGGAGCCTGTCGCTCTACTCCCTCTCGAAGATTTAATGCATGTACCTACGCACTATTGCTGTTGGGCTGTCGGCCTTTGTTTTGTTCTCCACCGGCGCTCAGGCCCGGACGATGACGGACCTTTACTCCCACCAGGAAAAACAGCTTTCCTTCGACAGTTGCGCCGACCTGTTCCCCGCCGCCACACCGATCAAGACCGCCACCGTTCCGGCCGCGATGAAACCCCTGGCGCTGTGCTCCGATCACTTTGCAGTACTCTATTCACAAGCCAGCAAGACCCCGCTGGTGGTGGTTGAACGCCTGAACGCCGCGCAGTTGAAAGACGCCAAGGGCGAGGAGCGCACCAACCAGTTCTACGCCGACCCACGCATCCCCAAGGGCGGGCGTGCCGAACTGAGTGACTACCGCGCCCAGCACATGGACCGTGGCCACCAATCCCCGGCCGCCGACGCGCCGGATGCCAATGCCATGGCCCAGTCGTTCGCACTGTCGAACATGGTGCCCCAAGACCCCACCAACAACCGCAAGATCTGGAGCAAGGTCGAGGCCGACGTGCGCAAGTTTGCCGTGCGTGCCGGTGGCGACGTGTTTGTATTTACCGGACCGCTGTTCGACGAGGGCTACAGCACCATCGGCGACAACAAGGTGTGGGTGCCGACGCGCCTGTTCAAGCTGGTGTACGACGCCTCGTCCAAACGTGCCTGGGCGTATGTGCTGCCCAACGCCGAAACCCGTATCCAGAAGCCGATGGACTACGACACCTTCGTAAAAAGTACCGGCCTGAAACTGCTGGGCAATCTGCCGGTGTCGGGCTCGGTGGGGCGCGGCTGATCGCTATTTGGTTTTTTTCAATGCCTTCAACCGCTGCGTGGCGCGTTGCACGGCGGCCATCTTCTCGGGGCGCTTCATGCGTTTCCATTTGCGGATATCGTCCTTGCTGCGCCCGCAGCTGACGCAGAGGTCGCCACTGAGCTGGCAGAGGGAGATGCAGGGGTTTTCGATGTCTTTGGCCAAGAGGGTCTTCCGTTGAAATGCGATCAAGTGTGGGAGCGGGCTTGCTCGCGAAGGCGGTGGTTCAGGCGCAGGACATTTGCCAGCAGTACCACCGCCTTCGCAGCCTCGCTAAAGCTCGACAGCTCCCACATTTGCACCGCGTACACCCGTTTGAAATGCGGTCAAGTTAACGGGCGTCACGCTTGTTCAACTGCTTGCTCGGCGGCTTCGGCGAGCTTCAAACGGTCGGCTTTGCTGATGTACTTATCTTTGGATTTGGGCGCCAACTTGGCGCTGGCCTTTTTGGCTTTGGCCTTAAAGAGTTGTTGGAGTTTTTTCTGGCGGTTCATGGGGCTTCATCCGACGGGTCAAGGTCGGGATGATACCAGCTTGAAATCACCTGCCAGAAAATCGCTGATCAACTGCACCACTTGTTGCTGAATCACCTCCCGTGGTCGCGCCCCTTTGCCATCGTGGCAAATCATCCCATCCCCTGGCGAGCTCTCTTCAATCAGCGCCTCACCTGTCGGCTTGCAGATGGCCATAAAGCTGAAATGGGTGGCATCGTTGATCTTCAAGTACTGCGTCGAGGCCTTGGGCAGGCGCCTGGCCAGGTCGGCAGACTCCAGCTCGGCCGGCAACTCCGGCGCCGCCACACCTGCCGCGAGCACCAGCACCGGCACCTGCATTGCGGCCAGGCTGGCATCGGTCATACCGCGTGACAGGCCCAAGTCGAGGGACACCACGGCGGTGATGCGCTTGTCGCGCAGGTCGGCGGCCAACTCGGCCTTCGACGTGGCGGTGTTGGCGGTGTTCACCTTCTGGTAGGCCTTGCAGCCGGAGAGTTGCGGGTGGGCTTGGCAGTCTTGGGTGAACAACACGGGATCAAAGCGTGCACCGCCGATTTCCAACACGGTCCAGCCGCCGAGGGAGTGGCCTATTGCGGCAATCTTGCCGCTTGCCACCGCGCCCAATTGCTTGGGTTGGGCGAGCACCGCATCGATGGCCCGGCTCAAGTCCCTGGGCCGTTGCCACAACTGTGCGGCGGCTTCTGCGCTGCGATCCTTGCTGGTGGTGCCGGGGTGGTTGACCGCCGCCACGATGTAACCCCGGTGCGCCAACGCACTGGCCAGCCATACCTGGTTACCCCAATTGCCGCCGTTACCGTGGGAGATCACCACCAGCGGGTGCGCGCCGCTGGCCGGTGGCGCATCCGGCACGGCGAGGGCGCCGAAGAACACCGCGTCATCGCGGATCAACTCGGGCGTTGCTGTGGTAGCGGCGGGGTACCAGACCACCATCTGTAGAGGACGTTTGTTTTGCGGGTCGGCAAGGGTGATGTTTTGGAAGCCGATGGGGGTGTTGTCGGCGAATACGGGGGTAGCGAGGCAAATCAGGAACAGCGCGGCGAGGGTGGCTCTCATTTTTTTATCGTCCTTGATATGAGGGGGGCCAAGCATGCCCGCAAATCGCAGTTTTGGGTAGAGGGGAGGCGGGACTAGGAAGTTACTTACGTATTCCTACTTCTAAGTATGTCGGAGTGGTCCTTCGTGATTTTAGGAAGTGGGTGGGTTTATTAGGTTAATAAATCGTGCAAGGCTAGGGGCGTGATTCTTACAGATGGCTTGATTTGAACCTTGAGTGTTGATTTCTTAACTTGTGGTGATAATTATGATTTCAATGATCAATGATTCGGAAATGGCGCTGGCGTTATTATTTATCATCATGTGCAAGGTGGCGGTGCGCGTATTGGTTATCCTGCCGGAAATGACTCGGTGAACTTCCGCTATGCGGACTAACCGATGCATGAACGACACATGGGGAATACTCATGATCAATCTCAAGATTTATCCACCGATATCCAATGGTCACTTATCCATTGGTCCGGCCACTGTCTCGTCCCCCTCTTCAGTCGACGACACGAATACCGACTTACCCAACGTTGACACGGCGACTGTTACTCACTTGTCGCCCTTGGCTCGACAATTAAGCGAAGCTCACACAGCTTCCAATGAGTTGCAGGTCGCCAAACCGATACTTGCGGCGACCAACAGCCCGCTACCCATATCCGCTATTGGTAGGGAACTGATGGTCGCGCGAATCTTCCGAGGGCATGAGCCCCCCGTGTCTCTGGATTCTGCAGTTGATGCTTTCACTTTCCAAGCGCGCTGCAGCTTCCTTAACTATGAGGACCGAGCTCTGGTCTCACAGATGTACGCTTACGCACAGTCGCAAGGTGCTGATCTGGCCTACGTAGACAGTGTGGCCGAAGTCCTTGGTCGCTACCGTTATTTTGACGACGGGCGCCGGCTATTGAGCAGTAACAACGGCTACGATTCGCAAGGCCATGCGGTCAGATACGACTTTTTGGAAAAAGACGCTGCCGCCGCTGCACGCATCCTCAACGGCACGGCGATCAGCACTACGAGTTTCGACCAGGGCTTTTTACGCCACATTCTTGACCCGGGAATTGGCGCCTTGTCTAGCTTCGGGAACTCCATAGGCTTTCTGGAGAAAATGGTCATGAAGTTCTCCAGCGAAGAAACAGAACAGTCTTTGCTAGGCCGCGAGTTTAAGACCTACGTTCCCATGGATGTTAAAGACAACGTAGTGGTCACCCGCTCCAAAGAAGTCATGTTCACGCTTCCAGAGCCGTACATCACCAGAAACAACGGCGTGTGGGCCATCACTGAAAAAGGCAGGGAGGCAGGCTACACACTGGATAAGGTCACAGGCCGGCCACGGATTCCCACGCCGGTTCCGGAAGGGCAAGCCCGAGTGCGTGACAGTGTGAAGGCGCACCCTCGCCAGGTTCAGGAGCGCGTCTTTCTGGAAGCGCTTGCGCGCAGTCGCGATTTGCCGCACTGGCTGATGAGTTTGTTGAAGACGTTGAGTAAAGCAGGAGAGAGGTGACCGCTTATATTAATCTAGAATGTTGCGATTTAAATAGGTGGTTGTTCGGTAGGCGTGACTCTTGGGTTTTGCTTGAGTTGGGCCTTAGGATTAATTCGTGACGTGACGGTGATGAATATGAAAAGCGTGATTGAGTTTGCGTGGGGCGTTAATTCGAAAACAAAGCAGCTCGTGTTGTTGATTGCCTTGGTGGTATCGGGCAGTGGAGTTGTGCGTGCAGCGGAAGGGACGATCACTAAAATCGTGACGCCTCCTGCGTTGTTTGTTTTTTCTGACTCAAATACCATGCGTCGAGAGGGGCTTGTGGTTTTTAGAATTTCAAACTCGGACTTCCCTCAAGGTACAGCCCTAGATTCTAAGCGGTTGTTAGATATTCAGTGGAGGACAACGCGCTATACGGACAGTATTAATGAGACTGTAAGGTTGTGCTATCTGCGTACCTGGAGTTCTCAAGAGGACTGTAGAGAGATTTCTCCAAGCTCCAGCGGGACGCTGTCAGACTTTAATGGTGAATTATTTGATTATTTCTCGCAGGTTAAGATTTATCATCGGGTAGTCGGCGGGAAGCGCCCCAGCATCCGGCCTGTGGGTGTTGATTCAGTAGTTTTTAGGTACAGGTATTAAAGAGATGAAAGTGCCCTATACAGGGGGGGTAGGCACTTTTTTGAGTAAGAAAATAACTTTTACTTATGTCGGTGCCGCTGTTCTCTAATGCGGAGGGAATACCCATGAATACCATCAATTCTCATATATCGTCTTATAACCGAATGGCAACAGATCGTTCCGCCAGTGCGTCTGACGTTTCTTCGAACGCCTCTGATAAGCAAGTGATGGAAGCGAATGCCTCTACGAGCCGCGACGTTACAGATACCACCGTCTCAATCCTGGCCCGGCAATTGAGCGAGGCCGCGACGCGTGCCGGCAAGCAGAGTGCCGACCCGCTACACGCCGTTACCGGCGACAACTATCTCGCCAATAAAGCACGACACGATGCCGAACGTCCCAGCACCGACAATCCGGAACTCTTGGCGCGCGCCCGGCAAGCCACCAGCTTTATCAGCGGTGTCGACGGCAACCCGTTTAAAGGGTTGACGCGTGATCAACTGAGCCTGATCGCACGGGACGAAGGCGGCCCATTCACCGTCAATGAGCGCCGCGCCGCGTGGGAAGAGCTTCAGCCAATAGCTCCCCCAGTGGCTGCCAATCCGAAACCGACCCCTGTTAACGGCCGAGAGATCATGATCTCTATCCTGTTCAACGGCGTTGAACCTCCGGTCGCCAAACCACCCATGACTGCACAGAACGGTGCTCAAAATTCCAGCGACTTCCTCACGCTCGATGATCGGGCCGTGGTCGCGGATATGTACGCTTATGCCAAGGAACAAGGTGCTGATCTTACTTTTGTCACTGTATTAGCCGGGACGCTGGGTGACTACCGCCGTAACAGTGACGGCCATCAATGCGGGGGAGGCAATACCGGCTATGACAGCGAAGGATACCGAGTGACGTTTGATTTCAAACCCAAGGATGCCGCAATCGCCTCAAGCATCCTGACCGGTTCGGCAATCAACAGCACCCGTATCGACCAGGGCTTTTTACGATATATCCTGAATCCAGATCATGGCGCGCTCCAAAATGTTAGCGGCATTCCCTTCCTGGAGCGGATGGTGAAGAAATTCTCCGATGAAGGCGCGGGTCAACCCCCACTCGGCGGTGAGTTCGCTACCTACAAAAAGGTCAGGTACGAGGATCATGTCGTTCAAACCACGCACAAGCACATCAAGCTCCCTCCCTCCAAGGCGCTCGTCGGTAACGTCAACGGCGTCTGGACCCTCACCGAGCTAGGCAAATCTCAAGGCTATATATTGGACAAAGCCACCGGCCATGTGAGCAAGCCAAAGTTACCCCCTGGGGAGACGTCTCCGCTGACCCCTCAGCGTAAAACAACCAAGCGCACCTTCCTGGACGTCTTGCGCGAAACGCGCGAGCAACTTGCCACACGCCGCATCTGGCCCGGCCATCTCTTCAAGCTGATGAAAAACTACAAGCCCTGAGCACCCTACGGCGCCGCATAGTCCTCATACCTCAAGGAGATCCCATCGTCCTTTGGATAGCTCACATACACCACCACCCCATCACTGCTATCCACCAATGCGTAGGGCCATTTGCCGTTGGCCTTACGCATATGCTCATACAGCGGCAAGAAAAAATCCTTGGTCTGGCCCCGCGGGTCGTAAGGCGCCTGCACCTGGAAGATCGGAAAGTGCCCGTCATTGCACAGTTGGATGCGCTCCAGCTTGAAGTCGTTTTTCTCCAGCAGAGCGCGAGTGGGGTGTTGCCAGGTGGCGAGGTCGACGTCGCGGCAGCCTTGGGTTTTTTCGGTGTAGAGCGTGGTGTTTTCCAGCGCCGGGAAGGCGTGGGCCAAGCCAGGTAACAGGAGCATAAGCAACGGCAGGAAACGTGGCATGGCGGCACTCCGAATGAGGGGAGCGCGATTGTAGAGCCATTTACGCCCCGACCGTGTGCCTGGCACACGGTCGGGGCACTTCCTGCGTCGTCAGTCGAGCTTGCGGTAGGCCATATAGTCGTTCTGCAAAACAATATGATCGGCCACGTATTTGGCATCATGCCAAACCCCATAGATAAACGACGACGCTCGGTTTACCAGGTTGGGCAGGCCCAAAAAGTAAATTCCGCTCTGCGCCGAAATCCCACGCTTGTGGAACGGCTCGCCTTTTTCATCAAACGCATCCACCTTCAACCAGCTGAAATCAAACTTGAAGCCGGTAGCCCAAAGAATGCTGGTCACCCCGGCCGCTTCCAAATCCAGGCTCAGGATCGGCTCCACCAGGCACTGCGGATCGGGCAACAACTCCCACGCAGACGGCTCCAGTGGAAACGGCAACCCGTTGGCGTCGATATAGGCGTCGGCATCGCGCAGCACATCAAAGTACGCCCGATCCCCTTCGGCGACGTTCTCGGCCAGGCCCGGTTGGAACGTCATGACCCCTTCGTTCCAATCCTGGGTAACGCCCACCAAGTTGATGCCCTGATGCGCCAAGCGGCGAAAGTCTACGGTCTTGCCGCCTTCATACCCACTGACTGCAAATGCCACGTGCTTTTTCTTCGGCTGGATTTTTACTTCGTCCCACAAGCCCAGCGCCCCCAGCCACCAGCAGTAATCGCGGCCACGATAAGCGCGGGGAGGGCGGTAGTGTTCGCCAACGGAGAGGTACACGGTCTTGCCGGCTTTTTGCAGCTCCTCGGCGATCTGTGAGCCGGACGCGCCGGCGCCCACCACCAGCACGGCACCTTCGGGCAGTTGGCCGGGGTTCTTGTAGGCAGACGAGTGCAACTGATGCAGCGGTGCGCTGGCCGGTACGATGTTCGGGATGGACGGGCGCTGGAAAGGCCCCGTCGCGGCCACCACGTTGGCGGCGTCGAACTCGCCAGCTGAGGTGCTCACTTTGAAGCCTGGGCGGCCAACGTGGCGTTCCACTGCGTGCACTTCCACACCCGTGCGTACCGGCGCCTGGAATTTATCGACGTAGGCTTCGAAGTAATCGGCCATGCGTTCCTTGGGCGGGAACGCTTCGGGGGAGATGCCGTCGAATTTCAGCCCGGGAAACCGGTCATGCCAGGCCGGGCCGTTGGCGACCAGTGAGTCCCAGCGCTCCGAGCGCCAGCGTTCGGCGATGCGGTGGCGCTCCAGCACGATGTGCGGCACGCCCATGAGGGACAGGTGTTCGCTCATGGCAACGCCGGCCTGGCCTGCGCCGACCACCAGGGTGTTGATTTTTTCGATGGACATAAGCGTTTCCTGAAAAGTGATTAGGCGTTCTGGCCCAGCAACTCGGCCACCGCCGTGAGTGCCAGTTCGTAACCCAAAGCCCCGAGCCCGGCGATCACACCGGTAGCGGCCTTGGAGATGTAGGAGTGATGGCGGAAGCTTTCGCGCTTCCAGATATTGCTCATATGGGCTTCGATGATCGGGCCGTCGAACGCCAGCAATGCATCGAGGATCGGCACCGAGCTGTAGCTCAAGCCCGCGGCGTTGATCACAATGGCGTCGGCGTGCAGCCGTGCTTCCTGGACCCAGTCCACCAGCACGCCTTCGTGGTTGCTCTGACGAAAGTCGAGGCTCAGGCCTAGCGTGGTGGCGAGGCCTTGGCAGCGGGTTTCGATGCTGGCGAAGCTTTCACTGCCATAGGTGCCACGCGGGTCCAACCCGTAGAGGTTGGCGTTGGGCCCGTTAAGGAAAAACACGCGATGGGACATGGGACGCTCCAGGTTATTGCGCGACGGTCAGCACGACTTTGCCGACATTGGCATTGGCTTCCAGCAAGCGGTGGGCATCGGCCGCCTCGGACAGCGGCAGTTGCGCGTGGAGTTGTGGCGCGACCAAACCGGACGCCAGCCAGGGCAGCATCCGCGAGCGAATACACACCGCCAGCCGGGCCTTTTCAGCGTGGCTCTTGGGGCGCAACGTCGAGGCGGTGAGGCTCAGGTTCTTGCGCATCAGCACCTGCAAATCCAGCTCGATGTTGGCGCCCTGCAAGAACGACAAACTCACATGCCGCCCACCCATCGCCATCGCCGCCAGGTTGCGGGCCACGTACGGGCCACCGACGTTATCCAGCACCACCTCCACGCCGCGCCCGTCGGTGCAGTCGTTGACCACACAGACGAAATCCTCGACATGCCGATCGATCGCGCGCCACACCCCCAGCGCCTGCAACATCGCCACTTTCAGCGGGCCGCCAGCGGTGGCGATCACCCGCGCACCGGCAGCATGGGCACACTGCACGGCAAAGCTGCCGACGCCACTGGCGGCGCCGTGGATCAGCACCGTGTCGCCGCTGCGCAGGCGCCCCAGCTCGAACAGGTTGTGCCACACCGTAAAGGCCGCTTCCGGTACTCCGGCAGCGCTCTCCAGCGACAGCCCCGCAGGCACCGGCAGGCAGTGCGCCGCCTGGGCCACGCAGTATTCGGCGTAGCCACCGCCGTTGAGTAGCGCCATCACGCGATCGCCCACCCCCCATTCATCCACGCCGCTGCCTACCGCGACGACAACACCTGCCGCCTCCAACCCCAGCACATCAGTCACCCCGGGCGGGATCGGCGCGCCGTTGCGTTGCATCAGGTCGGGACGGTTGACCCCGGCTGCCGCCACGCGAATCAGCACTTCGCCGGCAGCGGGTGTCAGCACCTCACGTTGCACCAGCGCCAGCACCTCGGGCCTGCCCGGTTCACGGGCGATCACGGCTCTCATACGCTCCAGTCATCCGGCACGACGGCGATCACGTCGATCTCCATCAACCACTCCGGCTGGCCCAGACCCGAGATCACAAGGCCGGTGGAAATCGGAAACACGCCCTTGAGCCATTTGCCCACCTCCTGGTACACCGGCTCGCGGTAGCGCGGGTCGATCAGGTACGTGGTGGTCTTGACGATGTGGCTCAGGTCGCTGCCGGCTTCTTCCAGCAGTTGCTTGACGTTCTTCATCGCCTGCTCGGCCTGGGCACGCGGATCGCCCAGGCCAACCAGGTTGCCGTCGAAATCGGTGCCGATCTGGCCACGCACATAGATGGTGTTGCCGGCGCGCACGGCCTGGCACAGGTCGTTGTCCAGGCTCTGGTTGGGGTAAGTCTCTTTGGTGTTGAACATGCGGATACGGGTATGGGTCGGCATAACGAAAGGCTCGTTGGAAGCGGGATAGAACCAGCTTCACACCACCCTGGTTCTGGCGAAACCAGCATTTGTGCGGGGTAGTGCTTAGGAAAAACCGAAGCCCTGCACCCCGTCGGTTAGCCCGATGACCCGGCACGAACCCTGCAACGGCACACCTGTACATTTATTGTTGAGGTGAAGGCCTGATGCTCAGTCGTATTACTCAGCGCCAACTGGAATATTTTGTCGCGTCCGGCGAGGCAGGCAGCATCAGCGCTGCGGCTGAACGCATCCATGTGTCGTCGCCGTCGATCTCGGCGGCGATCACCCATATGGAGGCGGAGCTGGGTATCCAGCTGTTTATCCGCCACCACGCCCAGGGTATTTCCCTCACGGCGGTGGGGCGCCAGGTGATGCAAGAGGCCAAGCTGATCCTGGAGCAGATGACCAACCTCTACACCATTGCTTCCGAGTCGCTGAACACCGTGCGCGGGCCGTTGCGAGTGGGTTGCCTGGAGTCGTTGGCGCCGATGATCACCCCGGAGTTGGTGTTTGGTTTTGGTCGTGCGTTTCCCGGCGTGAGGCTCACCCAGGCCGAAGGCAACCACGAAGAACTGTTGGAAAAGCTGCGCAGCGGCGAGTTGGACATCGCCCTCACCTACGACCTGGTGACCAGCCCGGATATCGACTTCCAACCCCTGGCCAAGCTGCCGCCCTATGTGATGGTCGGCGAGTATCATCCGTTGGCGAACCTGCCCGCCGTGAGCATGCAAGACCTTGAAGCCTACCCGGTGGTGCTGCTCGACACGCCGTGGAGCCGTGACTATTTCCTCAGCCTGTTTATCCAGGCGGGTACCACGCCGAACATCATCATGCGCTCCACCAACCTCGAAACGGTGCGTGCCATGGTGGGCAATGGCATTGGCTATTCCTTCGCGAATGCGCGGCCCAAATCCAACCTGTCCCAGGATGGCAAGCGCGTGATCCGCCTGCGCCTGGCCGGTTCCCATCGCGCCATGCAATTGGGCTACGCCACGGCCAGCAACACGCAGCTGTCACGGGTGGTGTCGGCGTTTGCCGAGCGTTGCCGCATGTTTGTCTCCGACCAATACATACCCGGCATGGCGCCGCCGAGCTTTTTTGACCCGCATGCGGTGCGGGACTGTAGGAGCGAGCTTGCTCGCGAAGGTCGTTAACGATAACGCGGGAAACCTGAATCAACGCGCAGGGCTTGGGATTTTCGCGAGCAAGCTCGCTCCTACAGAAAAGCGGCCCATCTATTTTGCACTGAAATGTGGCGTGCGATGCGCCACCCATTCCGGCGAGCACCAAATTGAGCTGCATAGGTTCTACCTACCCAGTGCCCCGGCTTTTACGAATTGACCCCAACCCCCTCCCGCCACGACTCTCAACCCATCGATGTAGATCAACTTATTCAGGGCACAGCGACGATGACATTCGACTGGAATTACATGTTTGGTTTGCTGGGCGATGCCGAGTTCTGGCGCGCGACGTGGACGGTGATCAAGCTCAGTACCCTGACCTGGGTGTTGAGCATTGCGCTCGGCTTTCTGCTGGCACTGGCCAAGCAGTCCAAACATGGCCTGCTCAGCGTGCCGGCTCGCGGCTACATCTGGTTGTTCCGCAGCCTGCCGCTGCTGGTGCTGTTGATCTTTATCTACAACTTGCCCCAAGCGTTGCCGGGTACTTCGGCGATCCTGGCCGACCCGTTCTGGTCGGGCCTGTTGGCGCTGGTGATCTGTGAGACGGCTTACGTTGCCGAGATCCATCGCGGTGGCCTGCTGTCGATCCCCAAGGGCCAGGGTGAAGCTGCGCGGGCGCTGGGCCTGAAGTTTTTCGGCACCCAATGGCGGGTGGTGATTCCCCAGGCGTTGCGGGTGGCATTGCCGTCGCTGGCCAACGAATACATCTCCATCGTCAAGCTCACCTCCCTGGTGTCGGTGATCTCCCTCACCGAAATTTTGATGGTGGGCCAGCGCCTGTACTCGCAGAATTTTTTGGTGATCGAAACCATGGCAGCGGTGGCGTTCTTCTACGTCTTCATCGTCACCGTGTTCGATTTTTTGCTCAAACGCCTGGAGCGCTTTCTCGACGTCAACCAACGCAACGTTTCCCGCGTGCCAGATGCGCAAGTGTTGGCACTGGCCACCCAACAGCGCACGGCGTTGGCGCGCCCGGCCACCAATGGCGAGCCTGCGTTGCACGCTGCGCGGCTGCACAAGGCCTATAACGATATCGAAGTGCTGGGCTCGGTGAACCTGCAGATCCAGCCCGGTGAAGTGGTGTCGGTGATTGGCCCGTCCGGCTCCGGCAAGACCACGCTGATCCGCCTGCTCAACGGCCTTGAGCAACTGGACAACGGCGAGATCAACATCAACGGCCAGCCATTCATTCACCTGAACAAAGTCGGTGCGCAGAAACCCCAGTACATTGAACACGCCGAGCACCGCCTGAACATCGGCATGGTGTTCCAGAGCTTCAACCTGTTCCCCCACTTGAGCGTGCTCGACAACCTGCTGATGGCGCCGAAATACCACCGCCTGGGCGCCACGTCCGAGCTCAAGCAACAGGCTTACGCGCTGCTGCACAAGGTCGGCATGCTCGACCACGCCTGGAAGTACCCGCACCAATTATCCGGCGGCCAGCAACAACGCGTGGCCATTGCCCGTGCCCTGATGATGCGCCCGCAAATCATGCTGTTCGATGAGCCCACCTCAGCGCTGGACCCAGAGAAAGTCAACGAAGTGCTGCAAGTGATCGAAGCCTTGGCCGAGGAGGGCATCACCATGGTGATCGTCACCCACGAGATGAACTTCGCCTTCAAAGTCTCCGACCGCATCGTGTTCATGGAGAAGGGTCGCGTGGTCTGCGACGACACCCCGGGCGCCTTGCGCAGCGGCCATAACCCACGCGTGGAGGCGTTCCTCAAGGACGTCTCGCTGGCGTGACCTCTTTAACGTTCAGGAAAACTAAAATGATCTCGCAATTGCACATCGAACAATTCCAGCGTGACGGTTTCTTGGTGGTCGAAGGCGTGTTGTCGCTGGACGAAGTGGCGGCACTGCAACACGACTTTGATCAATGGGTAGAAGAGAGCCGCAGCCACCACCAAGGTTGGGGCGCCACGGTGGATGGCCGTGAACGCTTTGACCTGGAGGGCGATCACCGCGCTGATCACCCCTCGTTGCGTCGGGTCAGTTCGCCCACCGAGATTTCCCCGGCGTATGAACGCGTGGCATTGCAGTCGCGCATGGCGGCGATTTCCGCGCAGCTTATCGGCGGCAACGGCGCACGTTTTCACCACAGCAAGATCAACTCAAAACTGCCCCACACCGCGACCCAGGTGAAGTGGCACCAGGACTTTTTGTTCACGCCCCATAGCAACGACGACATCGTCACCGCCTTGCTGATGGTCAGCGAAGTGACCCCGCAAAACGGCCCGCTGAATGTGATCCCCGGCAGCCACAAGGGCCCGCTGTGGTCTCATTGGCAAAACCAGCGTTTCACCGGTTCGGTAGACGACGCGGTCGTCGAAGAACACTGCCAGCAACCGGTGGCCTGCTACGGCCCGGCCGGTTCTGTGTGCTTTATGCACACCCGCCTTCTGCATGCTTCCAGCCCTAACGAGACCGAACTGCCGCGCACTCTCTTCATCAGCGTGTACGCCGCTGAAGACGCGCTGCCATTCGGCGAAAACCCTCTGCCCAGTGCACACGCCGGCCTGTTGGTGGCCGGTGAAGAAAGTGGCTTGGTGCGATCCACGGACAACCATATGCGCTTGCCGCAGAAACCCCGTGGCGCCTCGTTCTTTGTGCAACAGGCCGGACAAGATTCAGCCACTGCCTAACCTCCTAAAAACCTTGCGGGTAAAAACCATGACAGCGTTTCGTATGCGTGTTCGTCCCCTTGCCGTGTGCCTGTTGGGTGCTGCGGTGGCAATGACTTCGTTGGCAGCCTCGGCGTTCCAGCAGGAAGGCAAGATCATCGCCGGTTCCGACGTGACCTTCTTCCCTTATGAATACATGGATAACAACAAGCCGGCCGGGTTTGATATCGAGTTCATGGATGGCCTGGGCAAGGTCATGGGGCGCAAGGTCGAGACCCTCGACACGCGTTTTCCCAACCTGATCACCGGCTTGCAGGCCGGGCGTTTCGACGTGACCAATTCGTCGATGTACATCACCGCCGAACGGGTCAAGGTGATCGACATGATCCCTTACCTCAAGAGCGGCGAGTCGATCCTGACCCTCAAGGACAGCACCTTCCAGCCCAAGACCCCGGAAGAATTCTGCGGCCACAAGATCGGTTCCATGGGCGCCACCTCGTGGCTGGCGCAGATGAACAAGCTGTCCACCGAGTACTGCGTGGCCAAGGGCTTGAAGCCGATCCAGATCAGCGAGTACAGCACCGACCCGCAAACCACCCAAGCCTTGCTGGCCCACGCCGTTGAAGCGCAAATCACCGACGCGGCCGTGGCCCGTGGCGTGATCGACAAGCTGGGCAGCCGCGTGGTGATTTCTTCCGACACCCTGATCTACCCGGTGCTCAACGGCTTCGGCGTGAAGAAGGGCAACGACACCGTGAAGAAAGCCCTGCTCGACGGCCTGGAGAAGTACCGTGCAACCCCGGAATACGCGGCCTTGCTCAAGAAATACAACTTCCAGGCACCCACCGATGCTGACATCGCGGCGCTGATGCCGCAGTAAGCCTATAAGCGCGTGCCGCAGCCCCTGCGGCCGCGCCTTGCGGAGACCGATCCATGGCGTTATCCCACGAAGAACACACGCGCATCGACCTGGCGGCGACCTTTCGCATCATCGCCCACTTGGGCATGCACGAAGCGGTGGCCAACCACTTCAGCGCCGCCGTGTCGGCCGATGGCAAACAGTTTTTGCTCAACCCGAAGTGGAAGCACTTCTCGCGCATCCGTGCCAGTGACCTATTGCTGCTGAACGCGGATGACGCCTCCTGCGCCGACCACCCGAACGTGGACGCCACCGCCTGGTCGATCCACGGCCAGATTCACCGGTTATTGCCGCAAACCCGCGCCGTGCTGCACCTGCATCCGGTGTACACCACCGCAGTGGCATGCCTGGCCAAGCCGCATATCCCGCCGATTGACCAGAACACTGCGCGTTATTTCAACCGCGTGGCGGTGGACGAGCTGTACGGCGGCATGGCCGACACCGAGGCCGAAGGCGCACGCCTGGCCGGGCTGCTGGACGGCAAGAGCCGGCTGCTGATGGGCAACCATGGCGTGATGGTGACGGCATCGTCCATCGGTGAAGCCTTCGACGATATATGGACCCTGGAGCGCTCCTGCCAGATTCTCGTCACGGCCTGGTCCACCGGGCAGCCGCTGCGGGTGTTGTCCGATGAAGTGGCGGAAAAAACCGCACGGGGCTGGGAAGGCATCGCGGATTTTTCGCGCCAGCATTTTGAAGAAATGAAGCAGTTGATGATCGACGCTGACCCGTCAGTGCTCGACTGAGGATTCCACATGACCTTTTCCGTTGTCGCCCGCTGTGCTGAAACGGGCCAGTTGGGCATTGCCATCAGTTCGTCGAGCATTGCCGTGGGCGCCCGTTGCCCGTGGCTGCAGCCGGGCGTGGGCGCGGTGGCGTCGCAGAACATCACCTTGCCGAGCCTGGGCCCGCAGGTATTGAACTTACTGGCGCAGGGCGCAGCGCCGGATGAGACGCTGGCCGTTGTGGCCGGGCAGGAACACAGTGAATATCGCCAGGTGACGGTGATTGATAGCCAGGGGCGCACGGCGCATTTCAGTGGTGCCAAGACCCTGGGTATTCACAACGCGGTCAGCGGTGAGCAGTGTGTCGCGGCGGGCAATATGCTCGCCAATCCTGGCGTGATCGAGGCGATGGTGCGGGCGTTTGAACACGCACCGGGGCATCTGGCTGACCGGCTGCTGGCGGCCATGCACACTGGCCAGGCCCACGGCGGCGAAGTAGGGCCGGTGCATTCGGCGGCGTTGATCGTGGTGGATGAGGTGCAGTGGCCCATCATCAACCTGCGTGTCGACTGGGCCGATGAAGACCCCATCGGCGCCCTCGACCAGCTCTGGCAAGCCTATCGCGGGCAGCTGCAGGCCTACATCGACCGCGCCCTCAACCCGCAAATCGCACCGGGTTATGCGGTGCCGGGAGACGACCGATGAACAGCCGCGAGCTGCTGGCGCAACTGGTGCGGTTCGACACCACCAGCCGCGAGTCCAACCTGGCTTTGATCGACTTTGTGCGCACCTACCTGCAAAGCCACGGCGTGGCCTGTGAGCTGGTGTACAACGAGCACAAGAGCAAAGCCAACCTGCTGGCGACTATTGGCCCGGCGAATGTGCCGGGCATTGTGTTGTCCGGGCATACCGATGTGGTGCCGGTGGACGGGCAGCGCTGGAGCGTGGCGCCGTTCGAACTCACGGAAAAAGAGGGCAAGTTGTACGGGCGCGGCACGGCGGACATGAAGGGCTATATCGCCTGCGTGTTGGCCAGCGTGCCCGCGCTGGTAAAGGCGCCGTTGCGCATGCCGGTGCATATTGCGTTGTCCTATGACGAGGAGGTGGGCTGCCTGGGGGTGCGCTCATTGATCCAAAGGTTCCACGGGCAACCGGTCAAGCCACTGTTATGCGTCATTGGCGAGCCCACTGAACTCAAGCCCGTGCTAGGCCACAAGGGCAAGTTGGCGGTGCGCTGCGAAGTACACGGCGCGGCTTGTCATTCGGCGTATGCACCGTCGGGCGTCAACGCCATCGAATACGCGGCGCGCTTGATCGGTGAACTGGTGCGGCTCGGTGAAGGGCTTAAGGCGCCACAGCTGCTGGATCAACGGTTTGACCCACCGTTTTCCACGGTGCAAACCGGCGTGATCAACGGGGGCAAGGCGCTGAATATCGTCCCGCAACATTGCAGCTTCGATTTTGAAGTGCGTGCGTTGCCCGCCCAGGACCCGTGGCAGGTTGCGCAGCAATTGCAGCGTTATGCCGAGCAGACACTGCTGCCCGCGATGCAAGCGGTGAGTGCGCAAACGGCGATCAGTTTCAGTGAACTGTCCAGCTATCCGGGCTTGGCGACATCGCTGCAAAGCCAGGCTGCCGAGTGGGTTGCGCAGTTCTGCGGCTCCCGGGAATTCGGCACCGTGGCGTTCGGCACCGAGGGCGGCCTGTTTGATCAAGCGGGTATTCCCACAGTGGTCTGCGGCCCCGGCAGCATGGAGCAGGGGCACAAACCGGATGAATTTATCAGTGTTGAACAGTTGGAAGCCTGTGACCGGATGTTGGCGCGGGTGGCGGAGTTCGTGCGCGTCTAAGCACATGCATCACCTGTAGTGAGCGGGCTTGCCCCGCGCTGGGGGGCGAAGCCGCCCTAAAACCAGGCACCTCGGTCTATCTGATACACCGCGGCGTCCCGTTTGGGGCGGCTTCGCCCCCCAGCGCGGGACAAGCCCGCTCACTACAAAGTGTGAGGGCGCTATACCCATGTATGGTTCCGAGCCCTGTTGCCCCGTCGCACACTGTTTTGCCGGCGATCCCCTCGCCGCAAATTCCAGGAGAGCGACCATGACCACACGACTCAACGCCCCAACCGAAGAACTGGTGCCCTCGCGCTACGCCGTGCGCGTCGGTGAAATTGATGTGCTGGTAATCAGTGACGGCGTGCTGCCGCTGCCGACCCAGACTATGTCCACCAACGCCACCCCGGCCGCGCGCGCTGCGTGGTTCAAAGCGATGTTCCTGGGGCCGGACGCCTTCGACTGGGCGTTGAATGTGCTGGTGGTGCGCAGCGGTGAGCAGGTCATTTTGGTGGACGCTGGCCTGGGCGGGCAGTTCCCTGGCTTCCCGCGGGCCGGGCAGTTTCCCAAGCGCCTGGAGGCTGCCGGTGTCGCGTTGTCGTCGGTGACCGACATTGTGATCACCCACATGCACATGGACCATATCGGCGGGCTGCTGGTGGATGAGGTCAACAGCAAACTGCGCCCCGACGTACGCATCCATGTGGCTGCCATCGAGGTCGACTTCTGGGCAGCGCCAGACTTCACCTATACCGACATGCCCGCACCGGTGCCGGACGTACTGAGGGCTACTGCCCAGCAATTCATGGCCCTGTACCAGGGCAATCTGCACCCCTTCGACGATGAACATCAGGTCGCGCCCGGTGTGGTCGCCAAGCTGACCGGTGGTCACACTCCAGGGCACAGCGTGGTGTATGTGACGTCCGGTGGTGAACGGCTGACCTTTGCCGGCGACGCGCTATTCCCGGTGGCCTTCGAACACCCCGACTGGCACAACGGCTTCGAGCACGACCCTGAAGAGTCGGTACGTGTTCGTGTACGGCTGATGAACGAAGCCGCAGCCAGTGGTGAGTTGTTTGTGGCGACTCACTTGCCATTCCCGTCCGTAGGTCGGGTGGTGGTCGATGGGGATGCGTTTCGCTGGGTGGCGGCGTTTTGGGATTTTTGAGGGTGGCCAAGTGCTTGGGAAACAAGCGCTAATAGAATCGAATGGCTGCTCCTCTAAGGGCTGGACTACGTTTTTCTAACCGGCCATCGCCGGAACTGAAATTTCGCTAGCAACCACAAGGAGTAGCCACTAGGCTACAGGTGACACTGTGACCAACGTGATCGGCAGGACGCCGGAGTTTGATACATGGCTCGACGGTATGAGGGATGTGTGCGGGAAAACGGCGGTGCTGACCCGATTGGACCGCGCCGAAGAAAACAACTTCGGCGACTGCGAGCCGGTAGGCGACGGCCTGAGTGAAATGCGCGTGTTTGTGGGGCCCGGCTACAGAATCTATTTTGTGCGCGTGGGGATCGTTGCCTACCTGATGCTGTGGGGCAGCGATAAAACCGACCAGAAACGAGGAATCAAACGGGCAAAAGAGATTCTTGATGCCCTGAGAGGTCAATGAAATGAGTGAATCGAAATTCAAACCCGAGGACATGCCGATCCTCGATCTGGACATCTCTGGCACCCGCGTCTACGAAGCCTCGCGCTTCCTCGACAGCCCGCAAGTGATCAGTGCTTACCTGGCGCAAAGCATGAAGTCCAACGACCCGCAGATACTGATGAAAGCACTGGCCGAGGTCGCCAAGGCCCAAGGCGTGAACAAGGTAGCCGAGGCAGCGGGGGTTAATCGGGAGAGTCTGTACAAGACCCTCAAAGGCGGCTCGAAAACCCGTTATGAGACGGTCCAGAAGCTGATGCTGGCGTTGGGAGTGGAGCTGACGGTGCAGCCGATTGCGGCTGGCAAGACGCGGACTTGAACATGACGAAGCTCTAATGTGGGAGCAGGCAAGCCAGCTCCCACACTTGATTGCCTGTGTTTGCCTTATCGCACCAGGCACGGCTGTTTGTTGTTGAATTGCCATCCTGGGATCAAAAACTGCATCGCCACGCTGTCATCCCGCGCCCCAAGGCCCATGCCCTTGTACAGCTCATGGGCCTTGGCCACGGCGTCCATGTCGATGTCCACCCCCAGGCCCGGTTTGGCCGGTACCTTCACATAACCCGCTTCGATTTTCAGCGGCGCCTTGGTCAGGCGCTGGCCGTCCTGCCAGATCCAGTGGGTGTCGATGGCGGTGATCTCACCCGGCGCGGCGGCGGCGACCTGGGTGAACATCGCCAGGGAAATATCGAAGTGGTTATTGGAATGCGAGCCCCAGGTCAGGCCCCAGTCATTGCACATTTGTGCCACGCGCACCGAACCTTGCATCGTCCAGAAGTGCGGATCGGCCAGCGGAATATCCACCGATTGCAGTTGGATGGCGTGGCCCATTTCGCGCCAGTCGGTGGCGATCATATTGGTGGCGGTTTTAAGCCCCGTGGCACGACGGAACTCGGCCATCACTTCGCGGCCGGAATAGCCGTTTTCGGCACCGCACGGGTCTTCGGCATAGGCCAACACCTTGTGCTGGTCGCGGCACAGGCGGATGGCTTCCTTAAGCGACCAGGCGCCGTTCGGGTCCAGGGTGATGCGTGCGTCGGGGAAGCGTTCGGCCAGGGCGGTGACCGCCTCGATTTCTGCATCGCCACTCAATACGCCGCCCTTGAGCTTGAAGTCGTTGAAGCCGTATTTGGCTTTGGCGGCTTCGGCCAGGCGCACGACTGCATCGGCGGTCAGGGCCTTTTCATGGCGCAGGCGGAACCACTCATCATCAGTGTCGGCCTCATTTCGGTAGGCCAGGTCGGTCGCGTTGCGGTCGCCGACATAGAACAGATAACCGAGCATCTTCACTGCATCACGCTGCTGCCCTTCACCGAGCAACGCCGCCACTGGCACTTCGAGGAACTGGCCCAGCAGGTCGAGCAAGGCGGCTTCCATCGCCGTGACCGCGTGAATGGTGATGCGCAGGTCAAAGGTCTGCAGACCGCGCCCGGCGCTATCCCTGGAAGCAAAGGTGGTGCGCATCTGGTTGAGGATGCGCTGGTACTGGCCGATGGGTTGGCCGATCACCAGGCTGCGGGCGTCTTCCAGGGTTTGGCGGATGCGTTCACCGCCGGGCACTTCGCCCACGCCGGTGTTGCCGGAGCTGTCCTTGAGAATGACGATGTTGCGCGTGAAGTAAGGGCCGTGGGCGCCGCTGAGGTTGAGCAGCATGCTGTCGTGGCCAGCGACGGGGATGACCTGGAAGTGGGTGACGATGGGCGTATTCATGGCAGGTTCCTAGGCAGGTTCAAAGAGGTTTGCTGAGGGCGGCGCCTGTTGGCACCCCGCTTGGCGAGTTCAGCAGGGCAGAGGGCGATGTCTTGGCAAAAAACACCAGGATCGCCGCCAGCACCGAGGTGCCGGCCAGGCCATAGAGGCCGCCCTGGATCGAGCCGGTGGTCTGTTCCAGAAAGCCGAACGTGGTCGGTGCAACGAAGCCGCCCAGGTTGCCGATGGAGTTGATCAGTGCGATTACCGCGGCGGCGATGCGCACATCCAGGTAGCCCTGGGGGATCGGCCAGAACAGCGACGACGCCGATTTGAAACCGATGGCGGCAAAGCAGATCGCCACAAAGGCAAACACCGGCCCGCCGGTGGTGGACATGAACATGCCCGCCGCTGCAATCAACAGCGCCGCCGCGACCCACGCCTGCTGGAACTTGAATTTGCCCGACAGCGATGCGAACGCGTACATGGCGATGATCGAGATCAGCCACGGGATCGAATTGAAGAAACCGACCTGCACGTCGCTCAGGTCGCCCATCTTCTTGATGATGCTCGGCAGCCAGAAGGTGGCGGCGTAGATAGTCAGTTGGATGCAGAAGTACAGGGCGCAGAACAGCAGGATCTGGCGGTCTTTGAGCAGCTTGCCGATGGTCGGTTTGACGCTGGTCAACGCCTCACGCTGGCGCTGTTCCTCATCGATGGCGCCCACCAGTGCATCTTGTTCTTCGCGCGTCATCCACTTGGCGTCGTGGGGCTTGGAGTCCAGCCAGAACCACACGAAGAAACCGATCACCACCGAGGCCAGGCCTTCAATGGCGAACATCCATTGCCAGCCATGAAACCCAAAGCCTTCAATCTGCAACAGTACCCCTGACAGCGGCCCGGAGATCAGCGAAGCAACCGCCGAGCCACTGAGGAAAATCGCAATAGCCTTGCCGCGCTCAACCCCCGGCAGCCAACGGGTGAAGTAGTAGATCACCCCCGGAAAGAAACCCGCCTCGGCCACCCCCAGCAGAAACCGCAGGATGTAGAAGTGGGTTTCGTTCTGGATGAACGCCATCAGCGTAGCAACGATGCCCCAGGTGAACATGATGCGGGTCAGCCAGATACGTGCGCCGACCTTTTGCAGCAGCATATTGGAGGGTACTTCGAACAGGGCGTAGCCGATGAAGAACAGCCCGGCACCAAAGCCATAGGCGGCTGCGCCGATGCCCAGGTCGTGTTCCATGTGCGTGCGCACAAAGCCGATATTGACCCGGTCGATGTAGTTGAGGATGAACATGATCACGAACAGTGGGAGCACATGGCCCTTCACTTTGCGCACGGCACGTGCGAGGACGGGATCACTTTCTGAAGCGGCAGATGCATGGCTTGAATTAGTCACAATTCAAAACTCCCCCTGATTTATTGTTATGCGGGCTTGTGTGTCTTGTTAATAGACATCATACAAGTGTGTTTCTGGGGATCGCAATGTGGGGGAGGGTGTATTTGTTTTTATAAGGAGGGGGACGGGTGCTTTGTTTTGGTTATTTGCTTGTGTTTGCTGGGGTTTGTGTCGATTTTTGGGGTTGTGGGTGCTTGGGTAGTGGGGTCGTCCTGTAAAACATCGTTTCTGAGATTAATATTGGTCATCATACAAGCTGAGGGTTTTTTCAATCTGCGCCGCCTGGCCTCCGGGCAGGGTGTTAAGCTCCCACCCAGCCCAACCCCGTGGACCCGTAGCGATGCCCATTGAAAGCGAACCGCCTGTTCGTCGACGTTCCAACAACCTGGCCCAAGGCGTGGTCGAGTCACTGACCCAGCGCATCCTGTTGGGGCAACTAAAGCCTGGTGAAAAACTGCCGTCCGAATCCACCATCGTGGCCGAACATGGCGTCAGCCGTACCGTGGTGCGCGAGGCGCTTTCTAAGTTGCAGGCCTCGGGGTTGGTGGAGACGCGGCACGGCATCGGCACCTTTGTGTTAGCGCCACACGCGCAATCGGGGTTGCGCCTGAATGTCGATACGGTCGCCAGCGTGCGCGCCATGCTCGAACTGCGCCTGGGCCTGGAAGTGCAGGCCGTGGCCCTGGCAGCAGTGCGCCGAAGTGACGAACAACTGGCCCGCATGCGCGAAGCGCTCACCGACTACCAGGCCTCGCTGGCCAACAACGACAGCTGTGTGGAAGAAGACAAACGCTTCCACCAACTGATCGCCGAAGCCACCGGCAATACCTTCTTCACCGAAATCATGCTGCACCTGGGCAATGCGATGATTCCGCGCACCCAAGTCAAAGGTGCCGAGCGCGGCGGTGCCGACTTTGCCCAGCTCGGCCAGTTGGCCAACCTGGAACACGAGGCGATCTTCAACGCCATCAAACGCCAGGACCCAGACGCTGCACGCGCCGCGATGGTGCTGCACTTGACCAACAGTCGCGACCGATTTTGCGGAGAGTAGGGCCGTTGAACGAACACACTTTATCCATGCGCCTGGAGCGCGTGGCGGCGAACGTACCGGCGGGTGCGCGCCTGGCCGATATCGGCTCTGACCACGGCTATTTACCGGTGGCGTTGATGCGCCGTGGCCTGATCACGGCGGCGGTGGCGGGGGAGGTGGCGAGCACGCCCTTTCACGCCGCTCAACGTACCGTGCGTGACAACGGCCTGGAGCAGCACATCTGCGTTCGCCTGGCCGATGGCCTGGCCGCGATAGCGCCCGCAGACAGCATCACGGCGATCAGCGTGTGCGGCATGGGCGGCGAGACGATTCGCGACATTCTCGACAGCGGCAAGGCGCACTTGAGTGGCGAAGAACGCTTGATCCTGCAACCCAACGGCGGCGAGCAAGCGTTGCGCCACTGGTTGATGCACAACGGCTACACGATCCTGATTGAAGAGCTGCTGCACGAAAACGGTTTCTACTACGAAATCATCGTCGCCGAGCGTGCAACGCCTGTGACCTACAGTGCGGAACAACTGTACTTCGGCCCCCTGCAGATGCAGGCGCGCAGCCCGATGTTTATCGCCAAGTGGCAACGCCTCCTTCGCCAAAAACACAAAACCCTGGCCGGCCTGGAGCGCGCACAGCAGGCGTTGGCGCAAGACAAACTTGAAGACATCAACCAGCAGATCAAGTGGATCATCGCGCTGCTGGCCTGATAACCCTCTATCACCAAGGAACCCCGCAATGGCCGACGCCACCAACCAACCCTTCTACGACCGCGCCGACGCGCATATCGAGTTGTCGAACGAGCAGCTCAAAACCTGCGAAAACCTCGGCGAAGTCAGCGCCTCGATGATGTTCGGCACCACCCGGTTCAACGCTTGGGCCAGTGCGCGCAACTTCAAGTCCGGCGCCGAAATGGCCGATGCGCGGGAGGCGATGATTAAGTATTTTTGTGATCAGTACCGCATGATGCTTGAAGATAATCTGGATGATCACATCAATAATTTCAGCCGGTATGTGGTCGCAGACACACCCGAGTAAGCAGGCCTGATGAGGTCCAAAATGTGGGAGCGGGCTTGCTCGCGAATACGGTGTGTCAGTTAACACCTATGTGACTGATGTACCGCATTCGCGAGCAAGCCCGCTCCCACACAATGCCCCTTCCACAGTTGATTTGTGGTGAGGTTACAAATTGGGGCTTAAGGCTGAGTGCTTTTGCCCCATTTAAGTGCAAAACCCGTGCACCCTTAGCGTGCCACCCCACCTACCTGCGGCCTCTCTCCCAACGGCCCGTATCTTGCTTGGGCCTTCCCAATCAATGACATGGCGTTTTGCCGTTAGTCATTTCAAGGCTTCGTCCCGTGGTGCACCGCATGGGTCGTTTTTGGGGAGTAGTCGGACATGCACAGCCTTTTATCACCGGGTATCCGCCTGCTTGGGCGCCTCGGCTTTGCACGCAAATTCCAGGTCCTGTTCCTGCTATTCATGCTGCCATTGGCCGGCAGCCTGTGGATGATCGGGCAGGACTATCGCGCCAAATTAACCGTGATCTCCAATGAGCAGTCCGGCGTGCATCAGTTGCTGGCCATGGACGCACTGGACGGCCAATTGACCGCCCAACGCAACCTGGCTGCACGCTGGAAAGCGGCGGATATCCTGCACGCCCCCACGCCGGCGGCGAAGGCGGCAATGGACAAAGTGGATGCGAATTTCCCGCTGATGCTGCAAAGCCTGCAGGCCCTGGGCGACTCCCTGAAAACCCAGAATGCCAGCGCCGACACCTTGGCCCGCTTCGAAGCGTTGCAAGCCACGGTCAAGGGCATGGACTCCGCCTCCCTGCGCACCGTGGGCTGGTGGCCGGACGGCTATGACCGTTTCACCACCGCCCTGACGGCGATGCAAACCCTGCGTGAGCAGATCACCCTGGATTCGGGCTTGATCCTTGACCCCTGGTTGGAAACCTACCTGCTGATGCAGATGTCCACCCAGCACACTCCCGACCTAATCGAACGCATTGGCCGCATGGCCAGCGTCGGCCAGTCATCTATTGCTTCGGGGCAGTTCACCCTGCAAAGCCGCTTGCAGATGCGCGACCTGCGCGGCCGTATCGGTGATGCGCGAGACCAACTGGCCAAGGCCGCCGCGTCCCTCAAGGCCAAGCAGTATGCGGGCATGGAACCCTGGACTGTGCAGTACGACACCAGCCTGCAACGCCTGGACAGCGAACTTAAAGTGCTCGACGACGGCGTGTTCGGCGGCACCATCAAACTCGACACGGCGGCCTTCGAAAACAGTGTCGATGCCATGCTTGGCAGCTTGGGCGAGCTGCGCAACCAGTCACTGAGTTCGTTGGACGCGCGCCTGGGTTACTACCGGGATCGCTCACTGCAAAAATTCATCCCCGTCGCGGCCACCTTCAGCCTGCTGGCGTTGGCGGCGTTGTACCTGTTCATGTGCCTGCAAGCCGCCATCCGCCGCAGTGCCAGCAGCATCACCACCCTGGCCGAGTCCCTGCGCGACGGTAACCTGTGCGTGGAAGTGGCGGTGCAAGGGCGCGACGAACTGGCAGCCATCAGCACCGCACTCAATGTGGCGGTGAAGCAGTTGCGCACCAGCCTGCTCGGAGTGAACCACGAAACCCAGCAACTGGGCTCGGCGGTGCTCACCCTCAATTCCCAGTCGGGCAGCACCCTCACCGAGGTCGAAGACCAGCAACAACAAATCAGCCAGATTGCTGCGGCAGCCACCCAATTGGCGGCCACTTCCATGGGCGTCGCCCGCAGTTGTGAACAAGCCTCGGGCAGCGCCCAGCACACCCGGCGTATCGCCGAAGACAGCAGCCGCGACAGCCAGCGCACCACGGCGAGCATCCAGCAACTCAACCAACGCCTCACCGATACGGCCGATGCGTTGGAGCAAGTGAGCCAGCAGGGCCAGCAGATTCAATCGGTGGTCGACACCATTCGTGGCATCGCCGAGCAAACCAACCTGCTGGCACTCAACGCCGCCATCGAAGCTGCCCGTGCTGGCGAGCAGGGCCGGGGCTTTGCGGTGGTGGCGGATGAAGTGCGCAGCCTCTCCCAGCGCACCCAGGCCTCCACTGCGCAAATTGCCGGCACGGTGGACAGCCTGCGGGCGACGGTGAGCCAGGCGGTCACCTTGATGGGCGCCGCGTGCGAACAGGCGTTGACCGATGCCGAGTCCGTCACCGGGCTGGGCACGCGGTTGGGCGAGATCGCCGGTGCGGTGCAGAACGTCACCGACACCTTGGCGCAGATCGCCACGGCGGTGGAGGAGCAAGCGGCGACGGCGGATGAAGTGAGCGGCAATATCCAGCAGGTCGACCAGGCGGCAGGGCGCTTGTTGGATGGCGCCCGTGCGGTCAATCGGGCGGCGGATACCTTGAGCAAGGGTAGCCAGGCATTAAGTGATAACACCGCAAGGTTCCGCCTGAGCTGAGTACCTTCTGTGGGAGCTGGCTTGCCTGCGATGGCGGCGGCATGGCTGATAGAGTTGTTGCCTGGCCCACCGCTTTCGCAGGCAAGCCAGCTCCCACATTTGACTGCATTTCACCTGTGAATCCGAGTGTCATTGGGTGGGGATTATGGCGGGGGATGAACCTTCGGGGCCTATAGGGCTCACTTGTTAGGTCGCTCTGTTTTCTTGCCGAAAGGACTCCGCATGACCTCACTCCCCCAGCCCGTCCCGGTCACCCGTGAACTCAGCCTACGCGCCGTCGTCACCGGCACCGTGCTCGGCATCCTGTTGACGCCCTCCAATGTGTACGCCGGGTTGAAGATCGGCTGGTCGTTCAACATGTCGATCATTGCCCTGCTGGTGGGCTATGCGATCTGGCAAGGCTTGGCCAAACGGTCCAGTGAGCAACTGCCGTGGACGCTGCACGAAAGCAATATCAACCAGACAGTGGCCTCGGCGGCGGCCTCGATTATTTCCGGCGGGTTGGTGGCGCCGATTCCGGCCTACACCTTGCTCACGGGCAACCAGTTGGATGCGCTGCCGATGATTGCCTGGGTGTTTTCGGTGAGCTTCTTGGGCATCTGGATCGCCTGGTATCTGAGGCCGTCTTTACTCAATGACAAGGCGCTGAAATTCCCCGAAGGCATGGCCACACTCGAAACCCTGCGGCATATCTACAACCACGGCCGCGAGGCGGCGACGCGCTTGAAAGTGCTGCTCAGCGCCGCGTTGCTGTCGGGTCTGGTGAAGTGGGTGGACACCTTTATGTGGGCCTTCCCGCGCTGGTCACCGAGCGCTCAGTTGGAACGGTTGACCTTCACCGCCGACCCTTCGCTATTGCTGGTGGGGTTTGGCGGCATTATTGGCATTCGCGTGGGCTTGACGCTGCTGCTTGGCGCCTTGCTCGCCTGGGGAGGCCTGGGCCCATGGCTATTGGCGCAACACCTGGTGGCCCTGCCCGCCGACAGCACGGGCCCGCAATTCGCCGCGCTGGTGGAGTGGCTATTGTGGCCGGGGGTGAGCCTGATGGTGTGTTCCACTCTGGCTTCGTTGGCGATTCGGTTATGGGCCTTATACCGCACCACCCGATCCAGCGGCGGCGCCACGTGGTCGGTGCCCAGGCCTGTGCCTGTTGCCGGTTTTATCCTGTCTATCGTGCTGGTGGTCGGCCTGCAAGCTTGGCTGTTCGGCATCAACGTGTGGATGGCGTTGCTGACTATTCCGTTGGCTATCTGCCTCGCCGCCGTGGCGGCGCGGGTGGTAGGCGCCACGGGCATTCCGCCGATTGGCGCCATCGGGCAGCTGTCCCAACTGAGTTTTGGCATCGTCGCGCCGGGGCAGGTGCCGATCAACCTGATGAGCGCCAACACTGCCGGCGGTTCGGCCGGGCAATGCACCGACCTGATGAATGACTTCAAGGTGGGCAAGGCCATTGGTGCCACACCGCATAAGCAAGTGATTGCGCAGATCCTGGGCATTTTCATTGGCAGCATTGTCGGAGTATTCGCCTACCTGGCGCTGATCCCCGACCCGCAAACCATGCTGCTCACCGAAGAGTGGCCGGCGCCAGCTGTTGCCACTTGGAAAGCCGTGGCGCAAACCCTGACCCACGGGCTTGAGTCACTGTCCACCAGCATCCGCTGGGCGATTGCCATTGGTGGCCTGGTCGGCGTGTTGCTGGGTGTGTTGGACAGCATCCTGCCTGCCCATCGCGCGCGCTACCTGCCAAGCGCCGCTGCGTTGGGCCTGGCGTTTGTATTGCCGGCTTCGGTGTCGCTGATGATGGCCTTGGGGGCGGTGTTGACCTGGTGGGTCAGTTGCCGCTGGCCGAGTATCACTGAGCGCTTCGCGATCACCGCGGCGGCCGGGTTGATCGCAGGTGAAAGCATCACGGGGGTCGGGGCATCACTGTGGTCGATGGTGGGTAATTAATCGAGGGCACTGTGTGGCGTTGGCGTAGTCTCTTGCAGAACATCCTCTATCACTCAGTGGAGTCGCCAATGATCACCGTCCACCACCTCAACAACTCGCGCTCGCAACGTATCCTGTGGCTGCTTGAAGAGCTTGGCCTGCCGTACGAAATCAAGCGCTACCAACGCGACCCGAAGACCAACCTCGCCCCGCCTGAACTCAAGGCCATCCACCCGCTGGGTAAGTCCCCGGTGATCGAAGACGGTGGCCAAGTGCTGATCGAATCCGCCGCCATCATCGACTACCTGATCCGCCGTCATGGCGCTGGCCGCCTACAACCGGACCCGGCCACGGCTGACTACGACACGTACGTGCAATGGCTGCACTTCGCCGAAGGTTCGGCCATGTTGCCGTTGATGCTCAATCTCTATGTGGGTCGCCTGGGTGAAGCGGGGGCGCCGCTGCATCCGCGTATCGAGTCGGAAGTAGCCAATTATCTGGGCTACCTCAACGACGTGCTGGCGCAGACGCCGTATCTGACGGGGGATGAGTTGAGCGGTGCGGATATCCAGATGAGCTTTATCGGCGAAGTGGCCGGGGCACAGGGCAAGTTGGCGGCGTATCCGCATCTGGCGGCGTGGGTAAAACGCTTCCAGGCGCGGCCTGCGTATCGCAAGGCAGTGGAGCAGGGTGGCGAGTACGCGTTTGCCAAGTGAACACTCTGTAGTGAGCGGGCTTGCCCCGCGCTGGGTGGCGAAGCCGCCCTAAACCCAGGCACCTCGGTGTTTCAGTAAAACCGAGGCGCCTGGTTTTGGGGCCGCTTCGCCACCCAGCGCGGGGCAAGCCCGCTCACTACAAATCGAAACGCTTCAACGAAAACGACGACAAGTCCAGCTCACTCACCCCCCGCATACACCACTGCGCAAACGCCTCCCCCAGCGCCGCCGAATGCTTGAAGCCATGCCCCGAACACGGTGACACCACCAGCGTGTGCTGCAAGGTTGGGTGCTTGTCGATGATGAAATGGTGATCGGGCGTCACGGTGTAGGCGCACACCGCCGACTTGACCACCTTGGCCTTCACCCCGGCAATCCGGCCCTGCACCTGCTGTTCATACATCTCCCGTTCCTGTGTGGCTGACACCGAGCGGTCTAGGGTTTCTGGGGTTGAAGGGGTGTGATATTGCGCCGTGGCAATCTTCAAGCTGCCCTCGCCAGGCAGGGCGGGGAAGCCGTAGTTCGTGTCGTCCGGGCCATGGGTGAGGATGTACGTGGGCGACGAACCCACCAGCTGCGCCCCAGGCTCCAGTTCAAACCAGAACAACTGCTGGCGGTAAACACTGAGCAGCCGGTCAAACGGTGCCCCCAACAAGCCGCCCGCCCAGTTGCCCGCGCTGACCACCAGTTTGTCGGCGTGCAGCGTGCGTTGGTCGGTGGTGACCGTGACACCCTGCGCGTCCGAGCTGATGTGGGTCACGGTCTCGCCCTTGTACAGCGTCGCGCCATGTTGCTCGGCCAGCTTGAGCTGCACATCGATACAACGCTCGGGCCGCACAAAACCACCTTCGGGCTCGTAGTAGCCGATGGCGTTGTCGGCCACCTGGGCAAATTGCGGGAAGCGTTGGCGAATCTGCTGTGCGTCCAGCACCTCGTGTTCGATGCCGTAGGTTTGTGCCAGGCCAATGGTGCGCAGGGTGAAGTCGGTTTGATCGCTGGGGTCAAAGCCGTCCCAGGAGGTGAGGACCAGCAACCCCGACTGTTCGAACAGTACCTGCCCCGACAGCGCCTCCAGCTCCCGCCAGATGCGGTGCGAGTTACGCACGATGGGCACGTATTGCGCCCCTTCACCCACCGACAACCGCGTGATCCGCGTATCGCCATGGCTTGAGCCGAACGTATGGGGCGGGTGATGACGGTCAATACCGGCGACCTTCACACCGGCTTTCGCCAGTTGGTACACCGTGGCGGCGCCCATCGCGCCCAGGCCGATGACCAGCGATTCAAAGCGTTCCATCGTGGTTGCTCGCTAGAGGAGGAGGGCGCTTAGTTGAAGGCAACGGAGGGCAAAAAACAATGGGTGGGGGAACAAGGGCATTGCCACTCGGGGCCGCATTTTCCAATTAGTTGAAAGGAGCGCTGTGCAGGGCGTCGATATGCTTGAGTCTCGACCCAGTAGTTTGCCGGTAGGTGATGATCATGAAGTGCATCCACGCTCTGATGGCAGCCAGTGCGCTGCCGCTTGTTTTAATGGCGACCCACGCGTTCGCAGAAACCCATGATAAGCAGTGCCAGGATGCTTGGTCTGCAAGCCATGCCTATGCCACCTGCTCCGGCTGGGGCTGGACAGAAAGGAAAGGCGCTATGTGTGTGCTGCGACAAAGTTGTGCCGATGGCGGCGGCCCCAAACCCGCCAAGACCAATGCACTTCCCAGTGTGTTTGAGTACAGCCGCGCCACGGATGGAAGCTATACCGTGCCACTGGATAAAGTGCCCGCGCTGAATAACTGCGGCGGTGTGTTGGTGGTTGGCAACTGTCCGACGTAGCAGGTCAGCCGCGTGCCAGGCGTAGCCGCCAATCGCCGCCATGCTTTAGCCGGCAATCTTCTTCGCAATCGAAGTGCACGCCTCGGCCCGGTTGCCCAGGCGTTACCCCGGCGTCGTGCAGGGCCGTGGCAGTCAGTTCGCGCATGCGCACGTCTTGCCCGTTGGCGAGGGCCCGGTCTTTGTTGGCCTGGGTATCGAACACCCAAATCACCCGCAGGCTGGCCGGGAACGCCGCGTAGTTGACCGTGTGCGTCAGCCACTCAAAGCCCGGGATTTCGGCCTTGGCGGTTTCGCAGGCGTCGGTGAGCGTGGCAACCAGGGTGCGCTCTAAGCGGTCGGCCTCGCGTTTGGATAAGGCCATCAAAGGCTCCTTGAAGTGGGCAGAGTGTCTGCAGATACTGCCACAACCCTGAAAATACTCACGGTCAAATGTGGGAGCTGTCGAGCTTTAGCGAGGCTGCGAAGGCGGCGATCTTGGCGATAGAGGTGTGGTGGCTGGACTACAGTCTTCGCAGGCAATCCAGCTCCCACAGGGTTACGCCGGCTGCCTCAATGCATTGATGATGAACGCGTGCAGACTATTGACCGCCTTGGCCCCCCGCGACGCCCGGCTGCGCAGAATCGACACCTCCATCGGCTCAATAGGCCCTAACCCATGCTCCCCACTCAACACCTGAAGCGACGGTTGCACCGTGCATTGAGTAATCGCCGCAATCGCCAGCCCGCCCTCAACCGCCGCCACCTGGCCGGCCAGGCTGGAGCTGTTGTACACCACCTTGAACTGCCGCCCCTGCTGGGCCAATGAATTCACCGCATACCGCCGCGCCAGGCTGGCGCTTTCGTAAACGGCGATGGGCAGCGGGTCGCGGCGCCACAGTTCGAACTGCGGCGAGCCCACCCACACCATTGGTTCCTTGAACAAAAACGTGCCACTTTGCGGCGCATCCCTGGACACCAGCGCCAGGTCCAACTCGCCGCTGCGCACCCGTGGGATCAGCGCAGTCGACTGTTCACAGGTCAGTTCGATATCCACGCCCGCATAACGCGGCGCAAAGCGTTTAAGCACTGGCGTGAGGTACTTGGCCGCATAGTCTTCGGCAACCCCCAGGCGGATTCGCCCGGTCAACGCCTCACCGTGAAACGCCGCCTGGGTCTCCGCATGCAGGGCCAGCATGCGCCGGGCGTAACCCAGCAGCGTCTGGCCGTCATCGGTCAGTTGCAGGTGCCTGGGGCCACGGTTGAGCATGGGCCGCCCCAGCGCAGCCTCCAGTTTTTTCATCTGCATGCTCACGGCCGACTGCGAACGGTTGACCTCATGGGCCGCGCCCGACAACGAACCGGCATCCACCACCGCCACAAAACACTTAAGCCAATCGATCTGCAAATCGCTGGATGGCATCGCGGGGACCTCTATTCGTTAATCGAATGGCTGAGGTGCGAATTATGCGCTTTTCATGCCGAATGTCTGCATCGCACTATTCAGCCCTAAACCCAGCCACCCCTGCCGGACCTGACCATGCCCTTTGATACCTGGCTGCTCTACGTGATCACCTGCTTCGGCATCGCCGTCGTGCCCGGTCCCAACGCCCTGTTGGTGCTCACCCACGGCGCACTCCACGGCAGCCGCCGCACTCTGTTCACCATCAGCGGCGGCGTGCTGGGCTTTGCCGTAGTGCTAGCACTGTGCGCCTTGGGCTTGGGTGCACTCATCCAGGCCTCGGCTACCTGGTTTGCCGCGTTGAAAATTGCCGGTGGGCTCTACCTGATCTGGTTGGGCTTCGGCCTGTGGCGCGCAGCCCCTGTCAGCCTGGAGGCGGCGGCGACCGCCAGCCTGCGCAATGGCGCGCTGTTTCGCCAAGGGTTGGTCTCGGCAATTTCCAACCCCAAGGCGCTGCTGCTGTTCACCGCGTTTATCCCGCCATTTCTGGACCCCCACCGAAACATCATCGCGCAGACCGCCGCCATCGCGCTCACCTACGCCGTGGTCGAGTTTTTTGTCGAGTACATGGTGGCCAGCGCCGCGCACCGGGTGCGGCCATGGCTGGCGCGCACCGGGCGGCGCTTCAATAAAGTCTGTGGCGGGTTTTTTGTGCTGTTTGGGTTGGCCTTGCCCATTCATGGCTGAGGGCAAGGTTTTCCTCACGCAGCACCGAAGCGAAGTTTGTGGTGAGCCAATTAGTTAAGGGCGAATGCTATACCTGTGGCGAGGGAGCTTGCTCCCGTTGGACTGCGTAGCAGTCCCATCTTTGGGGCCGCTTCGCAGCCCAACGGGAGCAAGCTCCCTCGCCACAGGTTAGCGCCTACTCGCTCTACAGTTTTGTGAAGCTTAGGCAGGTGAGCGTAAAGGTGTCTGATTCAAGGCTTCTTCGCTTTCAGCAGGCTTGCGAGAAGACCGCCGTAAAGCTTCATGTCGCTGCCCAACACGCTTGCGGCAAAGGTCGAGGCGAACGTCCCCACCGCTGTGCCTTGGGCTCCCGCGATTGCACTTGCACGTAGCCTGAGAGCGGCCTCGGTGCGGGCCTTCTCCAAAGCGTCAGCGTCTACAACTGGCTGGAAACCCTGCTCGATCAAGCGGGCACTGGCCTCGTCGCTGAGGATGGGGTTACTCGCCAGGCAACTTCGCAGCGATAAGTCATCACTGTTGGCGAATTTAAGTTGCAAGTGAGGTGGCAACACCGGGTTGCTGGCCAGGTTCAAGTTGATGTGCGAGTTGCGCATTTGTCGCCCAAATGACTCCAGTACCTTGATGGCGTCGGTGCTCAGGCTGCGGTTGCTTGCAAGTTGGCAATACACCTCTTCGAAGTAGCCGTCACTGAACTCATAGGGGTCAACGTCGTCAGGCAGAGAAATTTCGTCAACGCCCTGTTGCAGCGTTTCTAGAACGAATTTGACCTGTGCCTCAGGCAGCGCCTGCAACAGCAGCGACAACTGGGTACGTGCGCTGATATTCGGGTTGTTGGCCAGTTTGAATACGTGGCTTTCATTACCGAGCAACACCATCTGCGCTTCCTCAGACAGGTTCTCCAGCTTGAGCAACGCGTTCACAACCATATGCTTGTCGTGGCTGGCAATCTTCCTATGAAGCGACGGATCAAGTATCGGGTTGTTGATGAACGCAACGAACTGCTCCGCATGGTTGGTCAGTACGACCTCCCACAGACTTTCCACCAACTGCCCCTGCAACTCCACCGACAACGTCGTCTGCTTGCAAATCTCCAAGCGCGTTACGTGCTTTTTGCTGTTATTGAACAGCGCCAGCAACACCTCATCGGTCAGGTGCGAGCACGCCAGCAATTTCTCTTCCTGGATATAGTCACTGCCATCCCACTTACCCAACTCACTGGCCAGCAGGTCCATGGGCGCCCGAGGGTGCAGGCAGCTGAGTTGATAGGTGGTCATATCAAAATTGGCGGCCTTCTTGTCTGTACTCAAGCAACCCGCCAGCAACCGCTCGGTGCAGTTGGGGTTGCGGTACACGCTCAGACGAACTTCTGGGTCGGTATCGGCGCTGAGCTTTTCCAGCAGGTCGTCCGGGCACTCAAGGTGACACGCCACTTCCTTGCGGCGCACCGGGTTGGCGCTATCGGCCAGCTGGATCATCTGCGCAATGCTCAGCCCGTCGATTCGCGAGGCGGGCTTGAGCTTGAGCTTTTCAAACAACACTTCGTATTTGCCGACTTGCTCACGCAGGGTTTCGCGCAGCGGCACTGTGGTGCGGATCGCGCGTTCGATGTCTTCGTGGGTTAGCGCTTGCCCGTCCAGAAAGGCGCTCTCACGCGCCTCACCCACGGCGTTCTGGATGTCGGCGCCGGAGTAGTCGCGACACAGCGCGGCCAGGGTTTGTTGTTGCTGCTCAGTGAACTGCCGCCAGTCGTCCTTGAGGTGAATGCTCAGAATGGCCGAGCGTTCCTTGGCGTTGGGGAAACCGACGTAGAACACCTCATCAAAACGGCCTTTACGCAGCAGCTCGGCGGGAAGGGCGCTGATGTTGTTGGCGGTTGCGATCACGAACACAGCGCCGGTTTTTTCCTGCATCCAGGTCAGGAAGTAACCGAACAGCCGGGATGACACCTCAGAGCCTTCGCCGCTGCCCATGCCGACGAAGGCTTTTTCCAGCTCGTCGATCCAGAGAATGCACGGGCTGACGCTTTCGGCCATGGTCAGTGCGCGGCGCATGTTGTGCTCGCTTTCACCGACGTACTTGCCCAGCAGCGAGCCGATATCCAGGCGCAGCAGCGGTAATTGGAACAGGTGGGCAGCGGCTTTGGCGGTGAGGGACTTACCGCAGCCGGGCATGCCCGCGATCAATACGCCCTTGGGCGCCGTCACACCGGCGCGTTCGGCTTCGTCGAGGCGGCGGAAGATTTCGGCGCGGCGTTTGAGCCACTGCTTGAGGTTTTCCAGGCCGCCGATGTCGTTGGCCGTCTCGCCGACTTTGACCATTTCCAGCACGCCACTTTTGGCGATGATCTGTTCTTTCTCGTAGTGGATCAGGCCAAGGGCGGCATCGTTTAGCTCAGGGTGAGGCTGTTGCACCATGGCCAGCACTTGACGGATTTCCTCTTCGCTCAACCCGCTGCACGTGGCGGCCAGGCGTGGCAGCAATGCCTTGGGAATACTCAGTGCGTGCTCAACGGCGAAGGCTTCGATTTGCGCAAGAATGTCCTCGCGCCCCGGTAAGGGCAGCGGTAGCAAGGTGATTTGCGCTTCAATCTGCGACGCAATGAACAGGCTTTCAGCAACCAACACCACGGCGCATTCGCCGCGATGATGGCGCTGGATGCGGTTGAGCAATTGCTTGAGGCGAGCGATCGCCAGTGGCTGGTTTTCCAGGGCGGATTTGGCATCCTTGATCACGATCAGCTTGCGGCTCAAGTCCTCGTCGGCCAGTGCTGGCAGGCAGTGAGCCAGCTCGGTCTGAGTGGCATCGGAGCGCGGTTGCTTGGTGTGAAAATCCACCCAGCCATAGGCGAGGTTCCACTCCATGACATGCAGGCCCAGGCTTTCGCCGGCCAGCGCAAGCACCCGGTCAACCCGCGCTTCTTCACTGGACTGTATGTAAAAGCCAGGGTATCCGGCGATCAGGTGCGCACGGAGTTTGTCTTTCAGCGCTGCGAGGCTGGAGCTCATGCGAACAGTCCTTTTGCGAAGTTACCCAGGCTGCTGGCCAGCGCCTTGGCGCCTTCCACCACGCTGGCCGTGACGCGATTGACCACCGTGACCGAAGCCCGCACCAGGCCTTTACTGGCCTCGAACAGTTGCTCACCGATCACGCCGCCGGCCATGGCCCCAATCATGCCGCCGATAAACCCGCCTGCGGCGATACCGGGTGGGCCGAACACGGTTCCAATCGCCATGCCCAGCGCACTGCCTTTGGAGCCCGCGGCAATTGCAAATACCGCCGAGGTTGTGGTTTGGCCCATGCGGTTCAGCGCTTCTTCCTTGGATAGCTTGCCGGAGGCGAGTTGATAGAGAATTTTCGTGTTGGCGAGAGCAATGCAGGCAATATTGGCAATTTGGCCGGCCGGGGTGCGCTTCATGATGGCGCCGAGCAAACCATTTTTGGCCGCCACCACCAATGCACCGCTGACGGCGACTTGGGTGAAGACTTGGGTGGTGCTGCTCAGGGAGCTAGTGACGAAGTCGCTGAGGTCTACGCTGGCCGGTGGGTTTTCCTTGCCCGTCAGTGCATTCCAGGTACGTCGCGCCAGAATACGCACGCCGTGCAAACCTGCCGCGATGCTTGCGCCGACCAACGCCTGCTTGCCGATCTGCTTGCCCACATTGATGCGGTTGGTGTCGCTCCATTCATACTGGCGCGCCTCGGCTTCTTCGCGGGCCTTGCGCTGCCATTCCAGCGCCTGTTCTTTGCTGAGCGGCTCGGAGTGCACGCCGTCGATCTCGACGACTTCGGTGCTGTTGGCGATGTCCTTGCCCTGGCCCTCGGGCACCAGGCGTTTTTGCTCGCCGTACTCCCCGCGCTTGAACAACTGCTCGGTGGCCTTGGCGTCGCTGCCGTATTTAGACTGGTACTCATGCACCACGTTGCCCTGGCCGTCGACGATCACGATGTCGACCGAGTTCAGGCCGTTGGAGTTAACCACCTTGGCCCGGTATTCGCTGCCCTTGGTCACCGCATCGATATTGAACGTATCGACGTGATGCTGCTCGGCGATAAAGCCATCCAGATTCGGCGAAAAACTGATGTCGCCATTGTTGTTGGTGATCATCACCCTGGCGCCAGCGGTGGCTTCGGCCAGGGCCACATCAATGCGCGTGGCGTATTGGCCCACACCTAACGAGCCGCTGACGCCCGCGCCTTTCTCCAGCTCACGTGCGATCCAGCTGGCTTCGCTTTGCCCGCTCGCCAAGTGCCCTTGCAAAGAACTCGCCGAGTCATTGAAACGTACGACCGACGTCACCACCTCTTTGGCCGCCGCCAACCGCTGCGCATCGCTTTGCCAGAGGGCAGGGTGCTTGCCGAACTCCTGGGCCAGCCACTCTTCGACGGGCATGTCTGCATGCTGCTCGCTGGAATGCACGAACTCGGACAACAACCGGCCAGTGGCCTCGGTGTTATCCGCGCCACCCCACATCTGCGTCTCAATGACGTGTGCCTGTTGCTCCTGGTACTCGTCGCTGCTCAACAATGCGGCGTCCAGTGGGGCCAATGCGGTGGGCTCAGTCGTGTTTACCGGTGGGTTCATTGCTCGGTTCCTGTGATGGGCTGGGTTGCAGCGTGCAAGTAGTGTTCAAGTTCGCGGTACAACTGCGCCGCCAGCCAGGCCGGTTCCAGCACGCGCACGTGAGGAACCCAATACTGGATGATCGGCAAAATCTGGTTGGCATGGCTAATGGTGCTGCTGACGATCAACTCGCCGGTCTCCAGCGTGCGCAGCACCTGTTGCCCAGGCACCACCGGGCGGCGCAGAAAGTAGTAAGCGATGGCGGGCGCAACCGAGAGCTGCACCGTGGTTTTGGTTTTACTGAACCAGATATCGTCGTCGTCTTCGATCTGACGATGCACCGCCGGCTGCGCAACGAAAGGCTCTTGTGTGACGTGCAAGACGCTGATGCGCCCCAGGGTAAAAGCCTTCAGTTGGCCATTTTCGGTGGCCGCCAAATACCAGATGCCTTTGTTGTTCACCAGGCGATAGGGGCACAGCGTGCGCGGCTTGCCCGCGTACATCAGGCGGCACTGGCGCTGTTGGCCAATGGCCTCGTTTAACTGCCGGAACGGCTGGTCGTGAGGCTCGATGTTCTCGTGATGGTGGGCCTTGACCAGAAAATGGCGTTGCTCATCCGGCGCCAGCAATGAGCGAAGAAACCGATGGCCGTTGTTTGGAAACAATCGGTTAACCCCCGTGACCTTCGCAAATGCCTCAAGGTCGCGCGGTTGCAGCTTGCCCTGATGTTCCTTGACCAGTTGGTAGCGCCCATCGGGCAGGCGTTCGACCACATCGGCAAGCCGGCTCAGGTCGCGGTAAATGGTGCGTTCACTCACGCCAAACTGCTGCGCCAAGTCATAGCGGCACAGGGACTCACCGTGATTGAGCTGCAAAAGGATATCCGCCAGCCGCATGGCCAGGGTGTCGTGTAGCGGTGTGGCCATGATGGGCTGCCCAAATCCGTTTGAAGATGCACCGACTTTAATGCTCGCCACTGACAGGTGATGTCAGTGGAAATTACTCAGGGGGTGTCAATGTGCCATTAAATAGAGGTGAATCAAGCGTTTTTTGGGTGAAAGTGCCTTATGTGTCCTGCGCTTAAAGTATCGATCACCACCGAACGTCCGCCTGAATCGCGTGGTCATAGCTTTGCTGATACGCTGTTAATAGCCCAATGCCATCCCCTTGGTAGCCCCATGAAAACCCTACGCACCGCCTTCCCGGCAGCCTTTCCCCGTGGCACTTCCCATGAGTCGGAAACCGCCCTGTCGGACATCGAATTCCTGCACCGCATCAGCCTTGACCTGATCGGTGAACAAGACCTGGAAGCCCTCTATGGCAAGATCGTCGACGCGGCCGTGTCCATCACCGGCTCGCAGTTCGGCACCATGCAGTTGCTGTGCCCCCAAGGTCACCCCTCGGGCCATGGCGGCGAACTGCAACTCTTGTGCTCGCGCGGCTTGCCACCGGAGGCGGTTGGGTTTTGGCAATGGGTGAGCCCGATGGCCTACAGCAGCTGCACCATGGCCCTACAACTGGGCCAACGCGCCATCATCCCCGACTTCGAAGAATGGCCCGACATCGCCGGCACCGAAGACCTCAACGCCTTCCGCCGCAGCGGCATCCGCTCGGCCCAGACCACCCCGTTGCTGTCCCGCGATGGCCGCTTGCTGGGCATGATCTCCACCCACTGGAGCGCCCCGCACCAGCCGTCCGAGCGCGACCTGCGTTTGCTCGACATCCTCGCCCGCCAAGCCGCCGACCTGCTGGAACGCACCATCGCCGACGAAGCCCTGCGCGAAGCCGAAGCCAAACTGCGCGCCCTCAACGAAACCCTGGAGCAACGCGTCGCCGAACGCACCGCCATGCTCATGCAGGCCGAAGAAAAACTGCGCCAATCCCAAAAGATGGAGGCCGTAGGCCAACTCACCGGCGGCCTGGCCCACGACTTCAACAACCTGCTCGCCGGCATCTCCGGCGCGCTCGAACTGATGAACCGCCGCATCAGCCAAGGCCGCCTGAGCGACGTCGACAAATACATGGTCGCCGCCCAAGGCTCAGCCAAACGCGCCGCCGTCCTCACCCAACGCCTGCTGGCCTTCTCCCGCCGCCAAACCCTGGAACCGCGCGCCACCAACGTCAACACCCTGATGTACGGCATGGCCGAACTCATCCAACGCACCGCCGGCCCCGGCATCCAGATCGAAACCGTCGGCGCGATTGATGCCTGGACCGCCTTCGTCGACGTCAGCCAACTGGAAAATGCCCTGCTCAACCTCTGCATCAACGCCCGCGACGCCATGCCCGAAGGCGGCCGCATCCAACTGCAAACCAGCAACCACTGGCTCGACCAAAACGCCGCCCGCGCCCACGACCTCGCCGAAGGCCCCTACCTTCGCCTGAGCGTCACCGACACCGGCACCGGCATGTCGCCAGAGGTGATGGCCCACGTCTTCGAACCCTTCTTCACCACCAAACCCATCGGCCAAGGCACCGGCCTGGGCCTGTCGATGATCTACGGCTTTGCCCAACAGTCGGGTGGGCAAGTGCATATCCAGTCTGCTGTGGGCGAGGGCACTAGCGTGTCCCTCTACCTCCCACGCCACCACGGCGCCGCGCCCGGTGACGAACTGACCCCAGGGCAAACCGCGTTGGAAGTGGCACAGCATGGCGAGACGGTGTTGCTGGTGGACGATGAATCCACCGTGCGGATGTTGCTGGCTGATGTGCTGGGGGAGTTGGGTTATACGGTGATTGAAGCGGCGGACAGTGCGGCGGGGCTGAAACTGTTGAGATCGGATGTGCATATTGATTTGCTGGTGACGGATGTGGGGTTGCCGGGTGGGATGAATGGGCGGCAGATGGCGGAGGCGGGGATGGAATTGCGGCCTGGGTTGAAGACGTTGTTTATTACGGGGTATGCGGAGAATGCGGTGATGGGGTATGGGCAGTTGGGGGAGGGGATGGGGGTGCTGACTAAGCCGTTTGCGGTGGAGGTGCTTGGGGGGAGGGTTAGGGAGTTGTTGGGGAGGTAGGGGGGGGCGAAATAGTTGTCTTTGAATTCGATTAAGAAATGGAGGGGTTAATTGAATTGGTGAATTTTGTTTTTATGTGGTAGGGGATATAAGTATATTGAACTGATGGAGCGGTTTATGGATAGTAAAGGTGCTGTAGAGCTAGGCGCAAAAACAATGGCGGTTCAGGCATTGATGATTGCATATGCAACAGATGGTCGTACATCTATGCAGTCCTCCGAATACCGAGAAAGTTACTCTGATGTGACGATTGATCTGGAAGAAGCAAAGTATGCGAATCCGAATCCGCATAAGTCTCTTGAAGTTTTTATGGCGTTTTGCAAGCTACAAGATATGAGCACTTATGCTAGTCGGCGAGCGTACGTGCAGGAGCTGTATGCTGATATTTTGTTAGATCTAAAGCGCATACAGAGACATTCACCAGCTTCGAAAAATTGGAGTAAAGCAAATGATGCTTTGGCTGATGAGTTGGTGCCCGTCCGTACCCAGTGGCTCAAGGCCAAAAACTTTATTTACTCAGCCAGCCCGGATTACGAAAATTCTATAAAAGAATCAATAAGCTCTGTCGAGTCCAGCCTTATGGTACTGTTAGACGAACCAAATGGGACGCTCGGAAAAATCATAAAGCAAGCGAGTCTTGATGCCGACATTGAACGCTTGATAACGCAGGCATATGGGTATGCCAGTAACAAGGATTTTGTGAGGCATGGTGGTACTGTTGCTTCCGCTCTATCGAGAGCTGAAGCAGAATTCTTTCTCGAGTTCTCTGCTACATCCATTGTTTACATAACAAGTAGGCTAAAAAGTAAGAAATGATATTCGCTGCTCCGAGGTGTTGAAAAGTACTTATGGTGGAATATATGTGTTGATAGTTGAATGCTATGTTGTGATCTGGTTTTTGTAGCTGTCACATATTTTTGCAAGCAATAATATTTCTGTGTTTTGGCTTGTTGGAGGGTTGAATGGGGCATTGGGTCGTATCTAATTTAAATGAGATTGGAGCCGTTGCTACAATTCTCGCTTTCGTTTTTTCTATAGCAGCTTTGGCATTTTCAGCTTATAGATACGTTTCGTTGAGAAAGGATGAACTGAAAAACCAGCGGTATGAGCGTTACCATCTTTTGCTTCGGAATGTTAGTAAGGGGCACGATGCTGAGGGGCCGTTCAAGCTTGTCAGTCAAAGGGCGTTTATTTATGAGTTGCGGCACTTTCCAGAATATAAGCTACTTACTGTTCGGTTATTGACTTCTCTAAAGGAAGAGTGGCAGGAGCCGGGCGGGATAAAAGGGAAACTTGATTACGAAATAGAAGAAACAATCTCAGCGTTGAGCTAGGGAGGATAGAAGGGGGAGCTAGCGTTTAAAGAACACCCCCCCCTTTTTTTCCTAACTCGACTCAGCTACCAACCGGGCCAGCCTTCTGAATGGCATTGATCAGCCATTGCAAGGCACCCTTTGATCTAAAAGCTTGGATGTGAGCAAAACGCCTAGTTCACTCAATTGGTGAATTGCCAACGCAATGTCACGATGTTTTCCGTTCAAGTCGTCTGATAAGTCGAGCAGCAATGTGCTGACTGAGGTGAAGGTCTCGTAGCTGTTGGCGATGAGGGCTTCAGTGCTGACGTCTGGAGCGATACGAAAGAGAACACTCGAATCATTAACCATCGTTAAGTTCCTTACCTTGAAGCCACCACCCCATCGCTACTAAACAAAGAGGCGGTAGCTGTACGCAGGTTAGTAGACCGGTGGAACCTAACAAAACCGGCGCGCCCGAGGGCGCCCTGCGCACAGCCACCATCAAGCACAGACGAGGACGTCTGACAGATGAAGCTCATGCACTTGTTAGGTTAAATCGTGGGCTACTAAACCCGATCACCGAGAAATTCAGCGACCGCGCAACCTTAGATTCCACCACCCCAGCGCACAAGCCGGCGGATTCTGGCGCACGCGTAGGCAATCGGGCAAGCCGTTGCCTCGCTTTGGGAATTGTCCTAGGACGATTCCCTTACACCGTCACCACCACCTTGCCCACTTGCTGGTTCGCCTCCAAAAACCGGTGCGCGTCCTGCACGTCATCCAACGCAAACGTCTTCGCAATCACCGGCGACAACGCCCCCGATGCCAGCCCTTCCAGAATGAACGCCTGGCCCGCGCCAACACCGCCGGGTCGCTGACGATGACGTGGGCCGCGCCAGCATCCAGCAAGGGCTGTTTCTGATAGTGCATGTTGGCCCTCAGCCTTCGCGGGCAAGCTCCCTCGCCACAGGGGCGGCGCTGCCTCGTTCTGCTTGCTGGGTATGGCATGATGGGCAATTGCCATCTTTTGGGCATTGACCGTGGCTTTACTGGGTTTGACGTGTGAGAGGGAATTGGGTGAAGAGGTTAACAAAGCGCTATCTGGAAAGACTCACCTTGCTGCTTGGGCTGCCGGTGGCCTTTCTGTCCATTGTGTCGGTGGTGGTGCCGCCGGCCTGGACTTGGCTTAAAGGGGACTATTCAAAACTGGATATCACCCTTGCCTACAGCGACTTTGATCGCATGGAGGTGCTGGTGACGAACGTCGGCAACCGTGCGGCTATTGTGACGGCGCTTATGTTGGAAACCGGCACGCACAAGGACCCGGGCACGAGCCTGTTTCAGGTGCCTAAAAAGCAGAAGTTGATCAAGGCCGGTGAGCAGGTGCTAGTGAATGCAAGCAATGGCTTGTTGATCCCGGCGAATGTTGCAGAGTTGGGTGACGCGACGGATTTGCCGCAGAAGACTTGTTCGGTGGTGGTCAAGTATCGCCAGTACAACTCCAAGGAAGAGTCGTCCAAATACACCTTCGACTGCTATGCGGTGGATGATCATGCTGCGATGCGCATTGCCAATCTAGAGCGGGCAGGGGTGAGTATTCCCTGGCAGCATTTTGTGATTGGGGTGGATGGCGGTAAGCACATTCCGACGGTGGAGTTGTTTGAATGGGCCAAGCGCCAGCCGTTGACCAAGGTTGAGGCGTCGGATTGAGGCGGGGGAGAAAATTCCCAAGGCGGTAGGCAGATAGGTCTACCATGCCCCCCCGGCAGTGGTTCCACGCGCTACCGATCATTTTCCTAAAAGGTATCGCCATGTCCATCGACCAAATCAGCCTGCCCAAAGGCGTAGGCCCTCACGCTACCAAATTGCTGGACGCCATCACCGGCGCATCCACCCACGAAGACCTGAACCGCGCGGGCGGTAAGGCTGAGGGGTTTGTGTTGGGGTTGGAGGCGTCCAAGGCGATCAAGAGTCAGATCGCCGAGTCGTTGTATGTGGCGTATGACGATGCGGCGAGTCATCGGGCCGGTGAGCTGAATGGCTAGTTACGCGGCCCATTCGTGGCGAGGGAGCTTGCTCCCGCTGGGCTGCGCAGCAGCCCCAAAACCTGCACCACGGTGTGTCAGGTAAAAAGCCGGGGGCCGCTTCGCGGCCCAGCGGGAGCAAGCTCCCTCGCCACAGGGGTAGTGGTCGTCGGGGGTTAGAAGGCTTGGTTTACGCTCACCCCGCGCATGATCGAAAACCGTGGATCAATCAGCTTCAACCCTGCCTCACCCTTAATGCGCCCCACGGTCACGTGGTAGGTCTTTGGCGCTTCGGAAAGGTTTTCTGCATGACGCGCCAATTTTTCAATCGCCGGGGTTTTGGCCCAGGCGGCGATGGGTTTTTGGCGGATGTCGACGGTCACCAGCCAGGATTTTTCCACGGCAGGGCCCATTTGCTGGGTGTTGACCTCGGTGTTTTGCACCTTGGCGACTTCATAGCCCTGGGCGTAGCAGAACCCGCTGCTTGCGGGCACGTGGGCGGCGCGGCCGGGTTCGGTGAGGGTGTAGGTGTTGTCGTTTTTGGCCAAAAGGCCGGCGTCCACCAGGGCGTCGAAGGCGGGGGCGTTGGCGCTGGAGGTGCCGCTGCTGAAGCTGTTGCTCAGGGTGACGGGAAAGTCCTTGAACATGGGGGCGCTGACGCACGAGGCGCCTTCCAGCCGGGGTTGCAGCGCGGCTTGGATGTCGGCGTCTGAAGGTTTTTCGCTACAGGCCGTGAGCAACAGGGCGGCGGTGGCGAGGGCGAGGGTGCAGGCGAGTTTTTGCAGTGGCATGGTCATGTCCTTGATCGTGGGTATTAACGCACTACGTCCAGCGCGGTGTATTCGTACACCGACGGCGCGGAGTCAGACACCGAGTCCAGCGTCAGTGCAATCCCCAAATCCTCGATAAACGCGCGAGTGGTTTTGTAATGGCCCTGGTCGCATTGCAGTTGAATCGCGTCACCGGTCAGTTCGGCAAATACCTGTTTGGCGGGGAAGCGCTGGCCAACCGTGCAGTTCATGACGGTCTCTTGGGTTTTGCCGTTGGCCTTGGCGGGCACATTGACCAGGCTCCGCCGGGCGCTGAGGGTTTGGCCGGGGTTCCAGTTTTGCGGCAGGCTGACCTGCGCCTGCTGGGTAAGGGTGACGCTTTCATCGCCAATGCCGTGCATCTTGGCTTTGGCCTGGATCAGGTCGGCCAGGGTCAGGCGCTCGACGTGGAAGGTGTTGCTGTAGATCTCGTTGCTTTTGAGCAGGCCACCTTCAGCGGTGTACTCGACCGTGACCGGGCGGGCTTTGCCGGCTGGGCTGTTTTTGTCGATGTAGGTGTAGCTCAAGGTCTTGAACTTGGGTTGCAGCAGCGGCGCGTTGAGCTGGGCCAGCACGGCGGGCGGCACGGGGATGCTGTCGATGGCGATATCGGGCCGTTGGGTGGGGTAGTCGGCCGGGGCAATGTCGGGCCGCAGTTGCACCAGCATCGCGGCATTCACGGCACCTTGCAGCGAGCAACTGATCCGCGATTGCGTGCCCTGTTTGCCTTCGGGCTCCACCAGCAATACGCGCTCGACATTTTTGGTGCCTGGCGCGGTGCCAGGCTTGGGCACGATCAACTGCCAGCTATCGCCCATTTTGAGTTCACTGCGTACATACATGCGGCCCAGATTCTGTAGCGTGGCCGGTTGCGCCATCAGCGGGGCGAGGTGTTTGGCCACCTCATCAATGCCGCCTTCAACGATAAAACCCCAGTAATAGTAGTGGCCCAGTTGGCCGAGGTCGCTGCTTTCGTCGAAGTACGACAGCAGCTTCAACCCGGCAATCGACGGAGGGCTGACTGGCACTGTGTTGGCTTCGTGCTCGCTACGGTTTTTTACCGCGATCCAGGTGCTGGATTTGTCTTGCTTGAGCGGTGCGTAGGCCTTCCAGGTGTCGCGGTGGGTGTTGAGGCTGTCGAAAAAACCGGCATCGCACTGGGTGAAGGCCTTGAGTGTGTCGGTCAGGGCGGCGTCATTGGCGTGGGTGATGGCCGGTGCGCACAGGGCGCAGGCGAGCAGGGCGGCGGGGAACGGCAACTTCATGGGGTTAGACTTCCTTATCCAATGGCGGGGTGCGGCGCAGGCATTATCCAGAAACACGGCGTCGGGCTCCAGTTGCGTGCTGCCGGTTGCGCTCTTAGGCTAGCCCGACCGAGACCCAAGGAGCGCCCATGACATTGACCGTCGACAGCTTGCTTGAACTGGCCATGGCCAACCCCATCAATGCCGAGATCACTGCGCGCCTGCCGGCCTTGGGGGTGGAAGTGGCGACGGGCGAGGTGTATGCGCCGTATGGGTTGGAGGATGTGGAGCAGGGTGTGTTGCGGATCAACCCGCTGCATCCGGAGCGGGCGTTGTTTGAGCAAAAGGCCCGGAGTTATCAGGCGCGCTGGCCATGGTTGAGGATTATTGAGGCTGGCTAGCATGGGTGGCGATGCGGGTACGGCTGCTTGGCAGTGGATGCGCGGCGATCCCTTCGCAGCCTCGCTAAAGCTCGACAGCTCCCACATTTGAGCGCATTCCTTCAGGTGATACGCGGTCAAATGTGGGAGCTGGCTTGCCTGCGATGGCGGCGGCCGGATCGGCAGTGAACTTTTACCTACCTGCCCCACCTCCAAGCTAAAACACCCAGCCAAGGACCGACCATGACCTTCTTCATCTTCCTGCTCGCCTGCGCCGCCGCTGCCAGCACCGGCATCCTCTTCAAGCCCGGCGCCTGGTATGAATCCCTCGTCAAACCCAGCTTCACTCCGCCCAATTGGTTGTTCCCGGTGGCCTGGACAATCATCTACCTGCTGCTGGCCTGGGCCGGTTACCGCCTGAGCCTGATCCCCGACAGCCAGGCCGTACTGGCGCTGTGGGCTGCGCAGATTGCCTTGAACACGTTGTGGACACCGGTGTTCTTCGGCGCCCATCGCATCCTGGCGGGGATGATCATTCTCGCGGTGCTGTGGCTCACCGTCGCCGCGATGGTGGTGTTGGCGGTGCGTCTGGACTTGATCACCGGGTTGATCCTGTTCCCGTACCTGGCGTGGCTGTGCGTGGCGGCGGCGTTGAATTTCTCGATCCTGCGGAATAACCGCTGATGGCCTGCCAACCCTGGCCCGCCAGCGAGCCCGAACTGGCCGAGATGCGCCGCTTCAACAAGAAGTTGGCGTGGATGCCGCGTTTCAAAATCCGCAATCGCGTGACGCCGCGTTTGATCCAGGGGTTGTTGCGGGTCAGTCAAACCCTCAAGAAAGCGCCCCTCGCACAAAGCACCCGAGCAGGCTCGGTCCCCGTGCGCATCCTGCGCCCCAGTGGTAAACCCAAGGGCGTGGTGCTGGATATCCACGGCGGCGGCTGGGTGATCGGCAATGCGCAGATGGACGACGACCTCAACCTGGGCATGGTCAACGCCTGCGACGTAGCGGTGGTGTCGGTGGATTATCGGCTGGCGGTCGACACGCCGGTCGAGGGCTTGATGGACGATTGCCTCACCGCCGCGCGTTGGTTGCTGAACGCCGAGGAGTTTGCGGGGCTGCCGGTGATCATCGTCGGCGAATCCGCCGGTGGGCACCTTGCGGCGGCGACGTTGCTGGCGTTGAAGCAATGGCCGGAGCTGCTCGCGCGTGTCAGCGGCGCGCTGTTGTATTACGGCGTCTACGACCTGACTGGCACGCCCAGCGTACGCGCCGCCGGGCCGGACACGTTGTTGCTGGACGGGCCAGGCATGGTTGAAGCGCTGCGCCTGCTCACGCCGGGCATGAGCGACGACGAGCGTCGGCAACCGCCGTTGTCGCCGCTGTATGGCGACTTCACCGGGCTGCCGCCCGCGTTGATGTTTGTGGGCGAATTGGACCCGCTCAAGGACGACACGCTGCTGGTCGGCGAGCGTTGGCCTGGGGCGCAGGTGCATCTGGTGCCGGAGGCGGCGCATGGGTTTATTCATTTTCCGGTGGAGGTGGGGCAGGCCGTGTTGGTTTATGGCCGCAGGTGGATAACCCAACAACTGCATGGCGCAGTTCTCAATCTTCAGGCACCGGAGTAACCTCTCGCCTCCCAACGTTAAAGCCAAGGAAAGCACGTGAAGGTTCTTCAAGGATTCATCGGTCTATCAGCGCTCTACCTGCTGGCCGGTTGTGAACAAGTCACCGAAAAGACACTGCACTTCGACGTGCCCTACGGCTACTTCGAGACCGCGTTTCGCCAGGATGTCACTGGCAACGGCCAGTTGACGTGCAAGGTCACCACCGACAACCAGGACCGTGGCGAGAAGTGGATGCCGTCGGTGATCCTGGCGGCCGCCGAGGACAAGGCGGAGGACGACACGTTGTTTCTGTCCAGCTATACCCTTGCCGACAGTGACAAACGTTTATTCAAAATGCGCACCTTCAACAAGGCGCAGCCGGTCATCGATTCCCTCATTTTCAACGCGCCTGACCAGAACGGGGTGTATACCCTGCGCCTGACCTGGCAAGCGGATGGCGCTATCGGCTATCAGGTCGAAAACGCCGGCACCTGGCAGGAGAAGCAACTGCTAGAGGACCCCGGCTTTACGGTGCGTCATGTGAGCGTGCATGCGTCGGGGATGAAGGGCAGTGCGGTGTGTGAGTTGCGTCAGTGATTATCCAGCCGGTTGTGGCGGTTGATATCCCTGAGGTGCTGGACTTTGTCCTGCAGGCCCGCGCCGAGTTGTTTCCCAAGCTCAGTGCCGCTGGCATGCCGGATGATCTCGCGCAATTTGAGGCCACGTACCTTAAGGGCGATGGGCGATTCTTGGTCGCTCGAAATGACGGCCAAATCGTCGCGGCTATCGGTTACTTGCCCTATGACCAGCGTTTCTCCCAGCTCAATTACCAAGGCCGCAAGACGGTGGAGGTGGTGCGCCTGTTTGTGCTGCCGGCGTTTCGTCGCTTTGGTTTGGCGGGTGAGTTGTACCGCGCATTGGAAGCCATGGCGCAGGTGGATGGGGTAGAGGTGATGTACCTGCATACCCATCCGTTTTTGCCGGGGGCGATTGATTTTTGGGTGAGGCAGGGGTTTGAGGTGGTGGATGTGGAAGAGGACCCGGTGTGGCAGACAACCCATATGCAGCGGCGTTTGTAGATTCGAAGTCACCGCAGATCAAAATGTGGGAGCGGGGGGGGGGGGGGGGGGGGGGGGGGGGGGGGGGGGGGGGGGGGGGGGGGGGGGGGGGGGNTGGTGGATGTGGAAGAGGACCCGGTGTGGCAGACAACCCATATGCAGCGGCGTTTGTAGATTCGAAGTCACCGCAGATCAAAATGTGGGAGCGGGCTTGCTCGCGAATGCGGTGGGTCAGTCAACTATTCAGTGGCTGACACGACGCCTTCGCGAGCAAGCCCGCTCCCACATTTGTTCCCGTGTGTTCTTGTAATCGTGCTCGTTCAGTTCGAGCGCAACCGCAGGATCTGCGCGCCGTCAAACGGGTCTGTCAGGTAATGCGCCTGCACCCCGAACGTCGCTTGCAACCGCTGCGGCGTGAGTACTTCCAAGGGCTTGCCCAGCGCGACCAATCGACCGTGATCCAGCACTGCCAAGCGATCACAGGTCAGTGCCTGGTTCAGGTCATGCAACGCGATCAGCGTGGTCACGGGCAGCCTTTGAACCCCTTTCAAAATGCCGAGCTGATGCTGGATATCCAGATGATTGGTCGGCTCATCCAACAACAAAATCTGCGGCCGTTGCGCCAGGGCGCGGGCGATGTGCACGCGTTGGCGCTCGCCACCCGAGAGGCTGCGCCAGGCCCGCTGGCTCAGGTGGGTGGCGTCCACATCGTGCAGGGCCTGGCGCACGATGGCGTCGTCGGCGGCGGACCAGGGGCTCAACGCCGATAACCACGGGGTGCGGCCCAGGGCCACGGCGTCGAACACGCGGATGGCGTCGTCGGTGTCGGCCTGTTGTTCCACCACGGCCAGTTGTTGCGCGATGGCGCGGCGCGACAGTTGCCCCAGGCGTTGGCCGCCCAGCAGCACTTCACCACACGCGGGGGCGCGCAGCCCGGCCAGCAGTTTGAGTAGGGTGGATTTGCCGGAGCCGTTGGGCCCGACGATGCCGAGGGTTTCACCCAGCTGCACGTCCAGATGAATATCGCGCAGTAACTCGACGTCACGCACTTTGAAGCCCAGGCCACTGCAACTGAGTACGCTCATCGTGCGTTCCTGCGGCCGATCAAGATCAGCGCAAATACCGGCGCGCCGACCAATGCAGTGACCACGCCCACCGGAATCACTTGGCCCTTGATCAGGGTGCGCGATAGCACATCCGCCGCAATCAAGAACAACGCACCGCCCAGCGCACTCGCAGGCAGCAGGCGCGAGTGCCCGGTGCCCAGTAGCAGGCGCACGGCGTGGGGAATCACCAGGCCTACAAAGCCGATGGAGCCGACAATCGACACCATCACCGCCGTCACCAATGCTGCACAGCCCACCAACACGAACTGCACCCGGCGCACGGGAATCCCCAGGGACGCCGCCGAATCCGTGCCAAAGGTAAACGCATCCAGCGCACGCCGATGCCACAGGCACACCGCCAACCCCACGACTGCCACCGGCACCGCCAGCCACACCGACGGCCAGCGCACGCCGCTGAGGTTGCCCAGCAGCCAGAACATAATGCCGCGGGCCTGTTCGGAACTGGCCGACTTGGTGATGAGGAACGCGGTGAGCGCATTGAACAACTGCGAGCCTGCAATGCCCGCAAGGATGATTTGCCCGGTGCCGCTGGACGAACCGCTGGCCCGCGCCAGCAAAATCACCAACGCAAACGCCGCCATCGCACCCACAAACGCCCCCGCCGACAACGAAATCAAGCCGCCACCCACGCCCATCAACGCCACCAAAACCGCGCCGGTCGAGGCGCCGGCGCTGATGCCCAGCAAGTACGGATCGGCCAGCGGGTTGCGCAGCAACGACTGCAAGATCACCCCGCAGGTCGCAAGGCCTGCACCGCAGGCGGCGGCGACCAGGGCGCGGGTGAGGCGGTAGTTCCACACCACACCTTCGTCGATTGGGTCCAGCACGTAACCGGCGGCCCACAGTTTATTGGCCAGTACCTGGAGCACCACGTGCGGCGAGATGGCGGTTTCGCCGATGGCCACGCCAGCGAGTACGGCGAGCAGCAGCAGGGCCAGGGCGAGCAGGGTACGGGTCATTTGGGCAGGTCGTAGCCGTCGATGGCCGTGGCCAGTTGTTCAAGCCCGTCGAACATGCGGATGCTGGCCTGCAACGCCAGGGCGTCGAGGATGATGATGCGGTTGTTTTTTACCGCGTCCATGTTGCGCGTGACTGGATCGCTGCGCAGGAAGGCGAGTTTCTTTTCATGGTCGTCGGCGGGATAGCGGCGGCGGTCCATGCGTGCGATCACCAAAAAGGTCGGGTTGGCCTTGGCGATGGTTTCCCAGCCGACGGTAGGCCACTCTTCATCCGACTGCACGACGTTGGACAGGCCGAGGGTGTGCAGCATGAATTCGGGGATGCCCTTGTGGCCGGCCACGTACGGGTCGCTGGCCATTTCGGAACTGGAGAACCATACCAATGCGCTGGCCTGTTTGAGGCCTTTGCTTTGCGCCGTGGCGACAGATTTGGCCAGGCGTGCCTTGAGCTCGTCGTTCAGTTGTTGGCCGCGAGCCTGCACGTCGAAGATTTCGGCCAATTGGCTGATGCTTTTGTAGATGGTCTCGATGCGGAACGGCTCCAGGCGTGTGCCGTCGGCGCCCACCAGGTTGTCCTTGCCTTCGCAGTCGGACGGTAGCAGGTAGGTGGGGATGTTCAGCTCGTGGAATTGCTCGCGGGTGCCCACCACGCCTTGGGCGCCGACCACCCATTCGAGCTCGGCGGCCACCAGTTGCGGGCGTTTGGCGATCACCGCTTCAAAACTGGGCTCGTTGTTGGCCAGGCGCTCGATACGGTCGTTCTGTGCCTTGAATTGCGGCAATACGTTGTTGAACCACAACGAGGTGCCCACCACGTGGTCGCCCACGCCGAGGGCGTAGAGCATCTCGGTGGCGGCCTGGCCGATAGTCACGCTGCGTGCCGGTGCTTGAGGGAAGGTCACGGCGCTGCCGCAGTTCTGCACCGTCAGCGGGTAGTGAGTGGGCGCAGCCTGGGCCAGGGCACACAAGCCAAGGCCGGCGAGCAGGGCGGTAACGCGTGGCAGCATGGGGCAATCTCCGTTTGGACCGTACAGTGAGCTAGGGAGGTACGGTATGGAAATACAGCCATGAACGCTGCCGATGGGGCAGGGCAAGGATGTCCTTCCCGGACACCCCGCCGGTTAGTGATCGAGCTTGGGCCGGCAGGTCTCCTGACTGATGCGTCGTCGCCAGGCTCCGGCCTTCCCGAGCAAGGCTCAGTGGCAGTGTGGAGCAGGCTCAGCACCTACAGTTGCGGGGGCAGTTCCGATTGACGCGGGTGGCCGCGCTTCGGATTCCCTATTAGTCCCGTTTGGGAACCGGCGCGGTATGGTAGTCGATTGAAGGCGTGAGGGGGAGCACAGGTTTGGATGATGGCGCTATCGCTGGCCGGGTGTGTCTTTTATGATGCACGCCCAAGGAATAGCCCTACACAAGGAATACACAGTGAAAGCTCTCGTCGCCCTATGCCTGATCGCCACACTTGCCGGTTGCGCCACCCAGGGTAAAACCGATCAGCAGATCTTTACCGAAGCGGCCACCGCCCATGTGGCGTCGCTGCCTTCGGGCGCCAAGGTGCGTTTGCACAGCGTGAAAATCCCCAGTCATGGCCTGTTTGGCGATACGTTGGCGACGGCCCTGGCCGGAGGTGCCAATGCCGCTCAACTCAAGCAGGACCTGCTCAATGCCAAAAACCAGGGTGATAGCGGGTTTTTGATCATGGGTGCCAGCAGCTCAATGGACGTGGCGATTGCCGACAAGGCCTTTGAAGGGCTGGATTTGAAGGGGATGGACATCTATTACTCGGGCAGCGACGCGCAGAAGGATAAGGTGCGCAGTGCGGTTGAGAAGACCCAGGCGCAGTTTCACTTTATTAGCGCGCAGTAATCGGGCTTCGAAAACACCGCTGAGCCAATGTGGGAGCGGGCTTGCTCGCGAATGCGGAGTGTCAGTCAATGTATTAGGTGACTGACACACCGCATTCGCGAGCAAGCCCGCTCCCACACTAGCCACCTCCCACAGTGGGGAGGTGGTGTACCAGTGGGCTTATTTACGATCTAGCCACACGGTCTGCGCATTGCAGAACTCCCGCACGCCAAAGTGCGACAGCTCGCGGCCAAAGCCACTTTTCTTGATCCCACCAAACGCCACCCGAGGGTCGGAGACGCTGAACGCGTTGACGAAGATCCCGCCGGTTTCCAGGCGGTTGGCGATGTTCCGTGCCTTGGCGGCATCCGTGGTGAAGATGCTGGCGGTGAGGCCGAACTCGCTGTCGTTGGCCAAGTCCACGGCATGGTCGGCATCGCGGGCAGTGATGATCGAGGCTACCGGGCCGAACAGTTCCTGTTTGAACGAGGTCATTTGGTCGGTGACGTTGGCCAGCACGGTCGGCTCGTAATAGTTGCCGGCCCCTGCCACTTTGTTGCCGCCCAGCAGCAGGGTGGCGCCTTCTTCCAGGGTGGCCTGGACCTGGCCATGCAGCTCGTCACGCAGGTCGAAGCGAGCCATTGGGCCGATGTAGGTGGCGGTCGACGTCGGGTCGCCCATCACCAGGGCACGGCTGGCCTCCAGGAATTTGGCGGTGAAGGCTTCGGCCACACCGGCTTCGATGATCAGGCGCTTGGCGGCGGCGCAGACCTGGCCGCTGTTCTGGAAGCGGCCGATCAGCGCGGCTTGCACGGCGGCGTCGAGGTCGGCGTCGTTGAGCACGATGAACGGGTCGGAGCCGCCCAGTTCCAGTACGCATTTTTTCAGTGCGGCACCGGCCTGGGAGCCGATGGCGACACCGGCGCGCACGCTGCCGGTAAGGGTCACGGCAGCGATGCGTGGGTCGGCGATGGCCTGGGACACGCCTTCGTTGGCCACGTTGATCACTTCGAACAGGCCGTCGGCAAAACCAGCCTTTTTAAACGCTTGCTGGATCAGGTAGGCGCTGCCCATCACGTTCGGAGCATGTTTAAGCACGTAGGTGTTGCCGGCGAGCATGGTCGGCACGGCACCACGCAGCACTTGCCACACCGGGAAGTTCCACGGCATTACCGCGAGGATCGGGCCCAGCGGGCGGTATTCGATCTGGGCGCTGCCGTTGTCCACCAGGGTCGGCTCGGGGGCCAGCATGGCCGGGCCGTGGGCGGCGTACCACTCGCTGAGCCCGGCGCATTTTTCGATTTCGGCGCGGGCCTGGGCGATGGGTTTGCCCATTTCCAGGGTGATCATCTGCGCCATGTCTTCGGCTTGTTCGCGCAGGGCAGCGGCCAGGGCCAGCAGCAGTTCGGCGCGTTGGCTCACGGGCTGACGGCGCCAGGTGCGGAAAGCGGCGGTGGCGCGATCGAGGGTGGCGTTGAGCTGCGCCTCGGTTTCGTAGGGATAGCTGCCGACGGTTTCGCCGGTGGCCGGGTTGGTCGAAATGGCGTGGGTGGTCGCGTTCATGGCACCGTCCTGCTGAATGATTAAGTTGGGTTCAGACTACGGGGCTGGCTCTTTTCTGGAAACTGAATAATATTAAGCAATGCATTCACGATTGGAGAATGATGTGGATCTGGTGCAACTGGAAATCTTCAAGGCCGTGGCCGAGCAAGGCAGCATCAGCGCCGCCGCGCAGTTGATTCATCGGGTGCCGTCGAACCTGACCACCCGCATCAAGCAACTGGAGCAGGACCTGGGCGTGGAATTGTTTATCCGCGAGAAAAGCCGCCTGCGCCTTTCGCCAGCGGGCTGGAATTTTCTGGGCTATACGCGGCGTATCCTCGATTTGGTGCAGGAAGCCCGTGCCACGGTGGCCGGGGAGGAGCCCCAAGGCGCATTTGCCTTGGGTTCGCTGGAAAGCACGGCGGCGGTGCGCATCCCAGTGTTGCTGGCGGCGTATAACCAGAAGCACACCAAGGTTGAGCTGGACCTGAGCACCGGGCCTTCGGGCACCATGATCGAAGGCGTGCTCTCGGGGCGCCTGACGGCGGCGTTTGTCGATGGCCCGGTGTTGCACAGCACCCTGGAAGGCGTTGCGGTGTTTGAAGAGGAGATGGTGGTGATCGCGCCACTGCATCACGCGCCGATCACGCGGGGGCAGGATGTGAATGGCGAGAACATCTACACCTTTCGCTCCAACTGCTCGTACCGGCATCACTTTGAACGTTGGTTTTCACAAGATGGCGCGGTGCCGGGCAAGATCTTCGAGATCGAGTCGTACCACGGGATGTTGGCGTGCGTGAGTGCCGGGGCGGGGTTGGCGCTGATGCCGCGCAGCATGCTGGAGAATATGCCGGGGTTTGCAGCGGTGAGTGTGTGGCCGTTGATGGACAGTTTCCGAATTCTGAACACGTGGCTGATTTGGCGGCGGGGGACGGTGTCGCAGAGCCTCAATAGCTTCGTAAAGCTGCTGGAAGACCGCAATCTGGTAGCGCCATAAATCCAATGTGGGAGCGGGCTTGCTCGCGAATGCGGTGTGTCAGGCAACACAGGTGTGACTGAACCACCGCATTCGCGAGCAAGCCCGCTCCCACATTTTTGATCTTCATCAACCGCCGAATTGCAGGGTGCCCATGGCCAGTTTTGCCATGATTGCTGTCGCGCCCAACTGCACCAACCACAACGCCAAGCCACCGAGGAATACCCCCAGCGCCACTTGCAGCACCAGGCTCTTCTGACGCTTGGGTGGCGCGGCACGCGGCGCATAGTCATCCAACTCATCGCGGTCGGCACGCAGGTCCAGGTCGTCGTTTCTCATAGGTTTCTCACAGCAAAGGGGCGGGCAAGGTTCAGTCTAGGGGCTGGGTACAAAAAAGGGGAAGCCATCGGCTTCCCCTTCTGTGCAATGACTACAGGTTTACAGCACCTGAACGATTGCCTTTGTGACCGCGTCGATGTTGGACTGGTTCAACGCCGCCACGCAGATACGCCCGGTATCCAGCGCGTAGATGCCGAACTCGGTGCGCAGACGGGTGACTTGCTCAACGCTCAGGCCGGAGTAGGAGAACATCCCACGCTGGCGCCCGACAAAGCTGAAGTCGTGGCCCGGAGCGGCCTTGGCCAGTTCCGACACCATTTGCTCACGCATGCCACGGATGCGCAGGCGCATTTCAGCCAGTTCCGCTTCCCACTGGGCGCGCAGCTCAGGGCTGTTGAGCACTGCAGCAACAATCGCCGCGCCGTGGGTAGGCGGGTTGGAGTAGTTGGTGCGGATCACACGCTTGACCTGAGACAGGATGCGCGCGCTTTCTTCCTTGGACTCGCCGACGATGGACAGTGCGCCCACACGTTCGCCGTACAGGGAGAACGACTTGGAGAACGAGCTGGACACAAAGAAGGTCAGGCCCGATTCAGCGAACAGGCGCACCGCGGCGGCGTCTTCGTGGATGCCGTCGCCAAAGCCCTGGTAGGCCATGTCGAGGAATGGCACCAGGTTCTTGGCCTTGACCACGTCGAGCACGTTCTGCCAGTCGGCCGGGCTCAGATCGACGCCGGTCGGGTTGTGGCAGCAGGCGTGCAACACAACGATGGATTGCGGCGGCAGGGCGTTGAGGTCTTCGAGCAGGCCGGCACGGTTCACATCGTGGGTGGCGGCGTCGTAGTAGCGGTAGTTCTGCACCGGGAAACCGGCGGTTTCAAACAGCGCGCGGTGGTTTTCCCAGCTTGGGTCGCTGATGGCGACGACGGCGTCTGGCAGCAGTTGCTTGAGGAAGTCAGCGCCGATTTTCAGTGCGCCAGTGCCGCCGACCGCTTGCACGGTGGTAACGCGGCCAGCCGACAGCAGTGGCGACTCGGCGCCAAACAGCAGGGTTTGCACGGCTTTGTCATACGCTGCGATGCCATCGATGGGCAGGTAGCCACGGGCGGCGTGTTGCGCCACGCGAATGGCTTCCGCTTCGGCAACGGCACGCAAGAGTGGAATCTTCCCCTCCTCGTTGCAGTAAACGCCTACGCCAAGGTTGACCTTGGTGGTTCGTGTGTCGGCGTTGAATGCTTCGTTGAGGCCCAGGATAGGATCGCGTGGTGCCATTTCGACAGCGGAGAACAGGCTCATTTTTGCGGCAGCTCTATGGGGGAATGGAGGGACGTGTCGCGCTCCAGCCGAATGCACTAGAGCGGTGCACAAACGGGGAACGAGTATAGAGGCCATCACGGCTTGAGGCGACAACCGAAACGGCTTTTCGGCCAAGTTTTTCAGTTTATTTGCTGACCGGTAGTCTTATTGCAACCTGGGTTCTGGACGGCTGGTCAGACGATTGCCTTGAAAGCCGTCACAGTTGCCACCATTTGTATGGCTATCATGGTTTTTTCCTACTGCCTGCGCTGAATCTTAGCGGACGGTGGTCTTTTTCGTCCCCGATGGGTTTACAGTCCGGGGTGACACCAAGAGGTACGTTATGTCGGATTTCCAACTCGTCACCCGTTTTGAACCCGCTGGCGATCAGCCCGAAGCCATTCGCCAGATGGTCGAAGGCATCGAGGCGGGCCTGGCCCACCAAACCCTGCTCGGGGTAACCGGTTCGGGCAAGACCTTCAGCATCGCCAACGTGATCGCCCAGATCAACCGCCCCACCTTGGTATTGGCGCCGAACAAGACTCTGGCCGCCCAGCTGTACGGCGAGTTCAAGTCGTTCTTCCCGAACAACGCGGTGGAGTACTTCGTTTCCTACTACGACTACTACCAGCCCGAAGCCTACGTGCCGTCGTCCGACACCTTTATCGAGAAAGACGCCTCGATCAACGACCATATCGAGCAGATGCGGTTGTCGGCCACCAAGGCGCTGTTGGAGCGCAAGGACGCAATCATCGTCACCACGGTGTCGTGCATCTACGGCCTGGGCAGCCCGGAAACCTATTTGAAGATGGTGCTGCACGTCGATCGCGGCGACAAACTCGACCAGCGCGAACTGCTGCGCCGCCTGACCAGCTTGCAATACACCCGCAACGACATGGACTTCGCCCGCGCCACCTTCCGCGTGCGCGGTGATGTGATCGATATCTACCCGGCCGAATCCGACCTGGAAGCAATCCGTATCGAGTTGTTCGATGATGAGGTGGAAAGCCTGTCGGCCTTCGACCCGTTGACCGGCGAGGTGATCCGCAAGCTGCCGCGCTTCACCTTCTATCCGAAAAGCCACTATGTAACACCCCGCGAAACCCTGATGGGTGCCATCGAAGGCATCAAGGTCGAACTGGCCGAGCGCCTGGACTACCTGCGTGCCAACAACAAGCTGGTGGAAGCCCAGCGCCTGGAGCAGCGCACCCGTTTCGACCTGGAGATGATCCTGGAACTGGGCTACTGCAACGGCATCGAAAACTACTCGCGCTACCTCTCGGGGCGCGAATCTGGCGCGGCGCCGCCCACGCTGTACGACTACCTGCCGGACGATGCGCTGCTGGTGATCGACGAGTCCCACGTCAGCGTGCCGCAAGTGGGCGCGATGTATAAGGGCGACCGTTCGCGTAAAGAGACCTTGGTGGAATACGGTTTCCGCCTGCCGTCGGCGCTGGATAACCGGCCGATGCGTTTCGACGAATGGGAAGCCATCAGCCCGCAGACCATCTTTGTATCCGCCACGCCAGGCAACTACGAGGCCGAGCATGCGGGGCGTGTGATCGAGCAACTGGTGCGCCCCACCGGTCTGGTGGACCCACAAATTGAAATCCGCCCGGCGTTGACCCAGGTGGATGACTTGCTTTCCGAGATCAACAAGCGTGTGGCGCTGGAGGAGCGGGTGCTGGTCACCACGCTGACCAAGCGCATGTCCGAAGACCTCACCGACTACCTGGCCGACCACGGCGTGCGTGTGCGCTACCTGCACTCGGACATCGACACCGTGGAGCGCGTGGAGATTATCCGCGATCTACGCCTGGGCACCTTTGATGTGCTGGTGGGCATCAACCTGCTGCGTGAAGGGTTGGACATGCCGGAAGTGTCGCTGGTGGCGATTCTGGATGCGGACAAGGAAGGCTTCCTGCGTTCCGAGCGCTCGCTGATCCAGACCATCGGCCGGGCCGCACGTAACCTCAATGGCCGGGCGATCCTCTACGCCGACCGCATCACCGGCTCCATGGAGCGGGCGATTGGCGAGACCGAGCGCCGTCGTGACAAACAGATCGCCTTTAACCTGGCCAACGGCATTACGCCCAAGGGTGTGTTCAAGGACGTTGCCGACATCATGGAAGGCGCCACCGTGCCCGGCTCGCGCAGCAAGAAGCGCAAGGGCATGGCCAAGGCCGCCGAGGAAAGCGCCAAGTACGAGAACGAACTGCGCTCGCCCAGTGAGATCACCAAGCGTATTCGTCAGTTGGAAGAGAAGATGTACCAGTTGGCGCGGGATCTGGAGTTTGAAGCGGCGGCGCAGACGCGCGATGAGATTGGCAAGTTGCGCGAGCGGTTGTTGGCGGTTTGAGGTAGAACCTTCCCACGCCTGGCGTCTGTTTGTTTGCAGTGTGAACTCGTCAAGCTCCTACATTTTTGCTGATGCCCCCTTGTGATAATCCGGCCCTTTTCGGGCCGCGCAAGGGCAAGCAAATGATGAGCAACGCAGTGATTGCATGGGTTCTGGCAGGAGGGCGCGTCGGTGTCGCCAGTGCGTTTCTTTTGACCCTGGGCGGTTGCATTGGCATGCATCAGCCCACAGGGCTTGGGGTCAAGTGGCTACCGACGTGTGCGTCTATTCCTGCGGACGGCCTGGACCCAGAAGTGTTTGCCAGGACCCAGTGCGGTATCGCAACGGTGCCGATGGATCACTTGAACCCGATGGCGGGCACCCTGGCCCTGGACATCACCCGCGTCAGGGCTCGACAGCCGGAAAAACGCGAGGGGGCGGTGTTTACCAACCCAGGGGGGCCAGGTGCGATCGGTGGTGATACGTTCACTGTGGCGCTGGCTTCAATTTGGAAGGGGTTCGGTGAGGTGCCTGGGGGTGAGTCCTTTCGAGACCTGGTGGACGCCTATGACGTCATTGGGATTTCGCCTCGAGGGCTAGGCAGTCGTGAAGACTCGCAGTTGGTGTGTGAGTCCGATGAAGTGATCGTTGCGCAAAACGATATCTCCGAAGACCAATCGCCCGCCAATTTTGCTGCCTTGCAGCATAACGCCGGGGTGCTGGCGCGTGGTTGTGCCAGTCAGCGGCTGGCGCCCTATATCAATACTGATCAAACGGCGCGGGACATGGAGTTTGTGCGTGTTCAGCTCAAAGAAGACAAGCTCAATTACTTCGGCAACTCCTACGGTACCTGGTTGGGGGCCTGGTATGGCGGTCTGTTTCCCGAGCGGGTCGGACGCATGGTGCTGGACTCGAATGTGGAGTGGACATCGACTTTTCAAGCCGCCAGTTTGAGCATTGCTCCGGAGAAGGAGAGGGTGTTCGAGCGCTTTGTCGCCGCACGTGCTGCCGCTGATCCGTCGGTTTATCGAATGGGCGATGATCCTTGGGCCATTCGTGAAATATTTCTGGAGCTGTTGCCTGAAGTCAGGATCGCCCTGCGTTCCGATAATGATTTTTACAGCTCTCCTGACTATCTGCTCGCCGCGCGGACGCTCAGCGAGTGGCTGCTCGTCTGGCCGGGCATAGATGATGCCAAGCTGATGGCGATGGCCAGTACCTTCCGATTCAGCCCGGACGCTGGAGTCGCTCAGGCGGCGAGGCAGGCATTTGCCAGTTTGCTGGGCGCCAGGCGTCGACCTGCCCTATGGAATGGCATCCCTCCCGGCCCGCTGCGGCTTACACCTGAGGTCTCCGTGCGAAGCACGGTGTTATGCAACGACACGGCATCCTCGGATGGGGCGTTCTGGACCGGAAAAGAAACGCTGTACGCCTCTCGTTATCCTGTTGGCGGCAGCTATTTCTATGCCAGGCACTGCTCCGCCTGGGCGGGTACACAACCATCGGGCATTGCGCTGCGCCATTTAAGGCGGGTTGATAGCATTGTGATGGTGCAGGCCGAATATGATGACCATACGCCCAAAGCGGGAGCCCTGCGGGCTTTTGAGAGCGTGCCCAATGCCCACTTGATTGTGCTCGAAGGTGCGTACCAGCACGGTGCCTCTTTTAGTGGGTACGACGCCTGCGTCACCCCCAAGGTGGGTGAATACCTGGCCTATGGTCGAAAGCCTGAGCGCCTGACGGTTTGTCCTGCGGCGAATTGAACGGCGCGCATAAGCCCCATGCTGGAGCCTGGGGGCCTTGGGCTGTTACCATTCGCGCCTTGTTTCAATTCCAGTTTTATTGCCCATTCGAGACCCGCCATGACCACCGTCCGCACGCGCATCGCGCCATCGCCTACTGGGGATCCCCACGTAGGTACTGCCTACATCGCCTTGTTCAACTACTGCTTTGCCAAGCAGCACGGTGGTGAATTCATCCTGCGGATCGAAGACACCGACCAACTGCGCTCCACCCGTGAGTCGGAGCAGCAGATTTTCGATGCCCTGCGTTGGTTGGGCATTACCTGGGCTGAAGGCCCGGATGTCGGCGGCCCCCACGGCCCGTATCGCCAGAGCGAGCGCAGCGACATCTACAAGCAGTACACCCAGCAATTGGTGGACATGGGTCATGCGTTCCCCTGCTTCTGCACTGCCGAAGAGCTGGACCAGATGCGTGCCGATCAAATGGCCCGCGGCGAAACCCCGCGCTACGACGGCCGCGCACTGCTGCTGTCGAAAGAAGAAGTGGCCCAGCGCCTGGCTGCCGGTGAACCCCATGTGATCCGCATGAAAGTGCCGAGCGAAGGCGTGTGCGTGGTACCGGACATGCTGCGTGGTGACGTCGAGATCCCGTGGGACCGCATGGACATGCAAGTGTTGATGAAGACCGACGGCCTGCCGACGTACTTCCTGGCCAACGTGGTCGATGACCACCTGATGGGCATCACCCACGTCCTGCGTGGCGAAGAGTGGTTGCCATCGGCGCCGAAACTGATCCTGCTCTACGAGTACTTCGGCTGGGAACAACCGCAGTTGTGCTACATGCCGCTGCTGCGTAACCCGGACAAGAGCAAGTTGTCCAAGCGCAAGAACCCGACCTCGGTGACGTTCTACGAGCGCATGGGCTTTATGCCCGAAGCGATGCTCAACTACCTGGGCCGCATGGGCTGGTCGATGCCGGATGAGCGCGAGAAGTTCTCGTTGCAGGAAATGGTCGATAACTTCGACTTGTCCCGCGTGTCCCTGGGTGGGCCGATCTTCGATATCGAGAAGCTGTCGTGGCTCAACGGCCAGTGGCTGCGTGACCTGCCGGTGGAAGAATTCGCCAGCCGCGTGCAGCAGTGGGCGTTGAACCCTGAGTACATGATGAAAATCGCGCCGCTGGTGCAGGGCAGGGTGGAGACGTTCAGCCAGGTCGCACCGTTGGCCAGCTTCTTCTTTGCCGGGGGCGTGAACCCGGATGCCAAGCTGTTCGAGTCCAAGAAGCTCTCGGGCGACCAGGTGCGCCAGTTGATGCAGTTAATCCTGTGGAAGCTGGAAAGCCTGCGCCAGTGGGAGAAGGACGCGATCACCGCGACGATCCAGGCGGTGGTGGACTCTCTGGAGCTGAAATTGCGCGATGCCATGCCGCTGATGTTTGCTGCGATCACCGGGCAGGCCAGTTCGGTGTCGGTACTCGATGCGATGGAAATTCTCGGTCCGGACCTGACCCGTTTCCGTCTGCGCCAAGCCCTTGATTTGCTTGGTGGTGTGTCGAAGAAAGAAAACAAAGAGTGGGAAAAGCTGCTGGGCGCTATCGCTTAAGCAGGCTGCTGCAGCGACGAAACCCCGGTTTTCCGGGGTTTCGACGGTAAGTGATTGTTATCCCGGCAAAAAAATTTGGAAATTGTTGAAAATAAATTTGACACACTTCCAAACCGCCATTAAGATTCGCCCCGTCCTCACCGATGAGGGGCTATAGCTCAGCTGGGAGAGCGCTTGCATGGCATGCAAGAGGTCAACGGTTCGATCCCGTTTAGCTCCACCAATTTACAGGTTCAAGGTCTGGCCACACCGTCCTTGAATCGATCAGTTCTCAGCGCTGATCAGTTGTATAGAAGGTTTGTGTCCCCTTCGTCTAGTGGCCTAGGACACCGCCCTTTCACGGCGGTAACAGGGGTTCGAGTCCCCTAGGGGACGCCACGATTACCCGCTCTGCGGGATTTTTAAGGGTCATTCAATTATTGAATGGCCCTTTTGTTTGTCTGGCGTTTGGCCAATCCTCTCTTCCATTCCCTTTATCCCTTCTGACCAATGGTCATGCCTGTCGCTTGCCAAATATTATTATGGTAATAATATTCAACCCATGAGAACCGGAGGCTTTGATGAGCGATAAAAAAGCACAAACCCGCGAACGCATTTTGCAGGCCGCCAGCGCCGCGTTGATCCAGCGCGGCCCGGCTGAACCGAGTGTGGGCGAAGTCATGGGCGCGGCGGGGCTGACTGTCGGTGGTTTCTACGCGCACTTTGAGAGCAAGGATGCGTTGATGCTGGAGGCGTTCACGCAGCTGCTGGCCAAGCGTCGCGCATCGATTGACGACATGGATGCACAACTCACCGGTGAGGAGCGCAGAAGCCTGGTGGCGGCGTTTTACCTGTCGCGCAAGCACCGCGACTCCACGGCCCAGGCCTGCCCGATCCCGGCCACTGTCGGCGAGATGGCCCGCCTGCCGGATGAATTTCGCCAGGCGCTGAATGAGCATTGTGAATTGATGGCTGCCCAGTTGGCCGCCACGCCTGAAGACACTGACAAAGCGCTGGCTGACATGGCGCTGATGATCGGTGGCCTGGCCCTGGCCCGCGCCTTGGGGCCAGGTGAATTGTCTGACCGTGTACTGCGTGCCGCCAAGTCGGCCGTGCGCTAGGAGAGGGCTGGCAGAATGGGCACGTTAACCTGGATTCGGCGTTTCAACGGCACCCTGGGACACCTCGCACCGCAAGCGGTCGCCAACAAGATGCGCCGTGCGTTCATGACTCCGCGAGACCTTCCGCCCCGTGACTGGGAGCTGCCGCTGCTGGCCCAATCGGAGCGCATCACCCTGCGCTTCGGCTTGTCGGCCCTGCGCTGGGGCCAGGGGCCGACGGTGCTGCTGATGCACGGTTGGGAAGGGCGGCCCACCCAGTTCGCCAGCCTGATCACGGCGCTGGTCGATAACGGGTATTCGGTGATCGCCTTGGACGGCCCTGCCCACGGCCGCTCGCCGGGGCGTGAAGCCCATGTGCTGCTGTTCGCCCGTGCCATGCTGGAAGCGGCGGCCGAGTTGCCCCCATTGCATGCGGTGATCGGTCACTCCATGGGCGGCGCCAGTGCGATGCTGGCAGTGCAGTTGGGGTTGCGCACCGAGGCCCTGGTGAGTATCGCTGCGCCGTCGCGCTTCCTGGATGTACTGCGTGGCTTTACCAAGATGGTCGGGCTACCGGCGCGGGCGCGCTCGGCGTTTATCCAAGAGGTCGAACACAGCTTCGGCATGCCGCTCAAGCATCTGGACGTGGCCCACTATCAAATGCCTATGCCCGGCCTGATCGTCCATGCCGAAGATGACACCTTCGTCCCCGTCAAAGCCTCCCAGGCCATCCATGAAGCTTGGTTCGACAGTCGCCTGCTGCGCCTTGAGCAGGGCGGTCATCAGAAAGTGCTGGCCGATCCGCGGGTGATCGATGGCGTGCTGGCATTGCTGGCAGGTCGTCGTCTACAGGCGCGGCAAACTGCCTGATACACTGCCCCGCCGACATTAATTGACTGGAGCAAGGCATGGGCTGGGATTTGGCAACGCCGTTTATCATCGACCTGCAGGTCGCCGCTGAGGATATCGACGGCCTGGGTCACGCCAATAACGCGGTGTATGTGTCCTGGCTCGAACGCTGCGCCTGGCGCCATTCCCAGCGCCTGGGGCTAGACCTCACCGAGTACCGCCGCCTGGACCGCGCCATGGCCGTGGTGCGCCACGAGATCGATTACCTGGCGGCCGGTTACGAGGGCGACGAGCTGCAACTGGCCACCTGGATCGTCGATTGGGACCAGCGCCTGAAAATGACCCGGCGGTTCCAGCTGTTCCGCCCGCGCGATGGCGCGACCCTGCTGCGGGCGCAAACCACCTTCGTCTGCATCGAGCTGTCCACCGGCAAGCCCAAGCGCATGCCTGCGAAGTTCCTCGACGGTTATGGCCCCGCCCTGACAGGGGGTTAACGGTTGCCGTAGGAAACCCAGTAAACTGCGCCACGATTTTTGTTGAGTGTTTTCCATGCAAATTGCTTTGGCGCCCATGGAGGGGTTGGTCGACAACATCCTGCGGGACGTACTGACCCGCGTGGGCGGTATTGACTGGTGCGTGACCGAATTTATCCGCGTTAATGACCGCCTGCTGACCCCAGCCTATTTTCACAAGCTCGCCCCGGAACTGCTGCACGGTGCCCACACCGCTGCGGGCGTACCCTTGCGTGTCCAATTGCTCGGCTCCGACCCAGTGTGCCTGGCGGAAAACGCCGCCCTGGCCTGTGAGTTGGGCTCGCAGGTGATCGACCTCAACTTCGGCTGCCCAGCCAAGACCGTCAACAAGTCCCGTGGCGGCGCGGTGTTGCTCAAGGAGCCGGAGTTGCTCAACCAGATCGTCGAGCATGTGCGCCGCGCCGTGCCGGCCCATATCCCGGTGACTGCCAAGATGCGCCTGGGCTTCGATAGCCCGGATGGCGCTCTGGTATGCGCCACGGCCCTGGCCGAAGGTGGCGCTGCGCATATCGTGGTGCATGCGCGCACCAAGACCGATGGCTACAAGCCGCCGGCGCATTGGGAGTGGATTCCGCGTGTGCAGGATGTGGTCAAGGTGCCGGTATTTGCCAATGGCGATATCTGGAGTGTCGAAGACTGGAAGCGTTGCCGTGAAGTCAGTGGCGCCGAACACATCATGCTCGGCCGTGGCCTGGTGGCGCGTCCCGATTTGGCGCGGCAGATCGCCGCCGCTAGGGCGGGCGAAGACGTGGTGGAAATGACGTGGGCGCAGATGCAGCCCATGCTCCAGGACTTCTGGGCTCAGTCGGTCGCGCAATTGACTGAAAAGCAGGCGCCGGGACGCTTGAAACAGTGGCTGGCGATGCTGACGCGCAATTACCCGGAAGCGGTGGAATTGTTTACCGCGCTGCGTCGGGAGACTGCATTGGAGCAAGTCGGTCGATTGTTGGGGATGGCGCCTCCACAGCCAGGTGCGTCGTGAGTTGAAATACTTGAGCGCCTATTGAAAGGCGTGGTGATGAAGGGTAAGTCAGTTTTATGTTTCAACTAAATGCTCCGCATCCTCCGATGTGGGGCATTTTGCGTTTATGGGGGGGGCGTTAAATGTCGATATTGTTCGCTGTGTAATGGGCGTGTGGTGAAGGTGACAGTGTTTTGATGGGGGTCGGAAATAAAGCGAGAGCTGTGGTTTAAATGTGAGCATGAGAAAATTTATCTGTAAAAGCTCGTGTTTTATAACCGTATGTTAATTGTGGGTGGGGATGGAAAGTTTGGTGGTATTTCTGCGGGCGCGAAATACCAGAATGGTTAAGCGCGTGGAACTTTAAATTATCTCGGTGAGTTGCTTGTTGTGCTGTGTATGAGCGTGTATTTCCAGCCCGGATCGGCCTCGGCGCCTTGATTCAAGGCTTTCTATGGAAAGCTATGGGGCAAAGTCTGAAAATGTCGTTTGGTTTCCTTATATGACGCGCGATTTCTGGAACTCGATAGCCCAGCGTTCCACGAAAGTATCGGTTGTCACGCAACCTTGTTGTTTTTTGCTCATTAAGACTATTGCTGTCCTGGCCATTTAACGGAGTCGGGTCGCGCTGATTTAAGGAACTTATAAATGTCGCTGTCGATTAATAAACCGTCCTTTGTAAACACTGATACGTCGCCTATGGAAAGGCCGGCTTCGCCGGTCGCACCCGTGAAAGCCAGTCAAGTTTCATCTTCTTCGAGTTCGGGAGGCAGTCCCATTCCGGTGCGTAATGACAACGACCGGGTTCCGCAAGGAGAGATGATGTTCAACTCCAGTGCATTTACCAAGTTATTTGACATGCTTGAGTTGGTGTTCAAAACCATGCGGGAGATGTTCGCTGGAAAGAATATAACCCCTGATGTAACGCCCAACCCTGAAAAAATGCCGAAAGTGAAGCCAGATGCGAACCCACAACCGCAAGTGAAGCCAGATGCGGGCCCACAACCGCGAGTGAAGCCAGATGCGAACCCACAACCGCAAGTGAAGCCAGATGCGAACCCACAACCGCAAGTGAAGCCAGATGCGGGCCCACAACCGCAAGTGAAGCCAGATGCGGGCCCACAACCGCAAGTGAAGCCAGATGCGAACCCACAACCGCGAGTGAAGCCAGATGCGGGCCCACAACCGCAAGTGAAGCCAGATGCGAACCCACAACCGCAAGTGAAGCCAGATGCGAACCCACAACCGCAAGTGAAGCCAGATGCGAACCCACAACCGCGAGTGAAGCCAGATGCGGACCCACAACCGCAAGTGAAGCCAGATGCGAACCCACAACCGCAAGTGAAGCCAGATGCGAACCCACAACCGCGAGTGAGGCCAGATGCGGACCTACAACCGCAAGTGAAGCCAGATGCGAACCCACAACCGCAAGTGAAGCCGGCGGTACCCAAGCCTGTTGTCAATGTGACTAACGACGCGAATACGCCAGTCAAGGTCGAAGTAAACATCAACCACTGTCATTGTCCCGACAAAAAAGCTGATCATGACAAAGGCGTTAAGCCAGGGGTTACACCGGATATGAGCGTGACGCCAAAGCCTGCGCCGGCAGTCGTACCGCAACCCGATACCAAACCGGGCGTACTGCCCACACCCGACACCACTCCAAAGCCTGGCGTGACGCCACAGCCAGCGCCGGCAGTCGTACCGCAACCCGATACCAAGCCGGGCGTACTGCCCACACCCGACACCACTCCAAAGCCTGGCGTGACGCCACAGCCAGCGCCGGCAGTCGTACCGCAACCCGATACCAAACCGGGCGTACTGCCCACACCCGACACCACTCCAAAGCCTGGCGTGACGCCACAGCCAGCGCCGGCAGTCGTGCCGCAACCCGATACCAAACCGGGCGTACTGCCAACACCCGACACCACTCCAAAGCCGGGCGTACTGCCAACACCTGAGCCTGACTTGACCAGCCCCGGCCCGGTAGACCATCGAATGGGGCGCAATGATCGAGGTTTCAACCCGCGGACATGGCTAAGAACCTGAGGCTCTGATTCCCACTATCCATTGTGTTGATAAAGGCAGCACCTCTCTGGATGTCACGTTCGCAGAGGTGCTGAATCAAGGAGATTTGTATGTCGTGTTGTTTGATTAAAAACGTTGCGCGTGTGGTGGATGTGCGTCAGACACTGGAGTTGAACGCCACGCAGGCATCCAATGAAGCCCTATCTGTCAGCAGCCAGGCGCAGATAAGCTTTGATGCAAAGGCGCCAGTAGCGGTCCCGAAACGTGCCGCGTCGGTCGGTGATAACTCGGCCGCACTCAATACCCTGTTCGGGTTGTTCACTTCATTTTTTACCCAACTGATCAATCTGATCTCGGATAAACAAAACAAGGTGGTGCCTGATGTTCCTCCCAAGCCCGAGATCAAACCGCAAGTTGTGCCGGAGCCCGCACCTCCGAAGCCTGATATTCCGGTCAATATTCCCGGCCTGTCGAACAAGCGTAATGGTGCCAAACCCGCAAATATCTGGAGTGGATTCCGTCAAGGTCCAGACGGCAACTGTGTGACGGTGTCAGCCATCAAGGCCGCCATGTATAAATTTGGCCAGAGCCCCACGGACATTTTCAAGGAGGTGCAGCGGCTCGATAGTAGCTATCGAGTGACCATGCGCGATGATTACGTTTTGACCTTGACCGACCGTGAGTTGGCGGTGGGCGCGCGCGGCTCAAAATTTATTGGCCCTGACGCAGGCATGCTCAAGGACGCGCAATTCCTTTTCGCCGTCAGCGCCAAGCGTGCGCACATGGAAAATAACGATGGTTCGGCGGGCAGGAGCTATGAGGCCGGTGTTCGCAGTTTGAACGATGGGGAGGACGAGCGTGGTCCTGGTGAAGGCTTCTTGCGTTTAGGGTTGAGGAAGCATATGCGGAGCGTCAATGTGCGAGAGCTCGCAAAAGGTCAGCTCGGTATGTGCAACCGAACCGGGCATTCGGTGGCGGTGATCAATGGCCGCGAAGAATTGTGGGGCAAGCAAGGTTCAGCGCCCACGCGAGGGGATGCCATCGCCCTAGTTTGATGAGGGAGTGACAGCCATGCAGCCAGGAGCGTTGAAATCATCGATACATCGATACGACGGGGAGGGCCTGGTTGCATGTTTCGAAGAAGTAGGAGCCAACCCGATGAGTATCTCGACCACAGGGCGTACTGCCTTTGCAGCGCCCCCTCAAACTGAATTTTTCTACCCGGCCGGTGCACCGCCCACGGCCAATCCCATTCATGCATTCGATGCCTCCCCGAGGCGATTTGGTGAAAGTTTTGACTGCAGCACCCACGCCTCCGTCATCAAAATGATGATGATGGCGTTCGGTCCACGGCCTGCTGATATGTTCGATCAGATCAAACTGTCCGGTGATGGTTATTCCATCACCATGAAAGACGAGTTCAAGGTTCTGTTGTCTGGTCAGGAGTTGCGCCAGGCGGCTTGGGCATCCAGGTTTAGTGCTCAAGACAGCGCCTCGCTCGCCAATGCCAACCTGGTGTTTGCCGCCTTTGTAAAGCGCAAACAACTCACCGGGGGGTATTCGACATTTGGGGAGGCCTTGGCCAGGACCATCGAGGGGGAAACGGCCCAACGCTGTTTGCAGGGGATGGGGGTATTCGGTCTTTCCAGCTTCGTGCCAGTGAGTGAAATGATGGGCAGGGGCGCCGTTGGCGTGCTGGAGACCCATAATCGTGGAGCGGCGCTGGTGCATGAGGGTCTCATGCATAACTACGGCGAGCAGCGAAACGTGGACCGGGGCTATGGGTACGTGTTGTTCAATGACAAGCAGTTGCCCCGCAGCGATGGCTGGGCAGTGGCGCATGTCGCGGCGAAAACCGACCCTGCCTGGATCTGGGAGGGGTTTTACCAAGGGGTGGAAAGCAATTGCGTGACGGTCTCGGCGATCAAGGCGGCCATTGTCCGGTTCGGACAAGACCCCAAGGGGATCTACAAGCATATCCAGGTTAGCGAGCAGGGATTTGAGGTGCTTATGCGCGATTCATTCCGGGTGCAGTTGACCCATGATGAAGTGCGCCAGGCCGCTGCCGCGTCGGGCTTTCGCGGTACTCACCCGCACTTGCTGGACTACGCCAATTTCCTCTACGCCGTCAGCGCCAAGCGCGCACAGTGGGAGAACAACGACTTTCGTGGCCGGCAAAGCTACGCCGCGGCCCTGGAAACCCTCAACGATGGCGAGCACCCTGGCGAAGCGCTTCGGCGACTGGGCCTATATGGCTACCTGCGTGACAGCACGGTTGATGAGTTGGCGAGCGGTGCGATAGGCACCCTGGCAGACAGCGGTCATTCAGTTGCTGTGGTGGGCGGTGAGTTGGACTATTACGGACAAAAGCACACCCTTGGCGTATCTCACTGGATGCGCACCGGTCTTCGTGCGCTGAGGTTGGCGTAAGGTCACCCCAGCAATTGCCTGAACCCCTCAATCGGCAAAGGTCGGCTGTGCAAATACCCCTGGAACAAATGGCACCCCAGCTTCTGCAGGAACGCCAGTTGTTCCGGGGTTTCCACGCCTTCGGCGATCACCTCCAGGTTCAGGCTGCGGGCCATGGCCACGATGGCGCGGATGATTTCGGCGTCGTTGGGGTCGTGGGTCGCGTCACGCACAAAGGATTGGTCGATCTTCAGCGCATCCACCGGCAGGCGCTTGAGGTAGGTCAGTGATGAGTAACCCGTGCCAAAGTCATCCATGGCAAAGCTGATGCCGAGCTTTTTCAGGCGGCGCATTTTGCTGATGGTGTCATCCAGGTTCTGGATCACGATGCCTTCGGTGATTTCCAGTTTCAGCAGGCTGTAGGGCAGCGAATGTTGCTTGAGGCTGCGCTCCACTCGCTCCACGAAATCGTTCTGGCGGAACTGCCGGGGGCTGATATTCACGCACAGGCTGAAATTCAGCGGGTCCACCAGGCCATCGCCGATAAGCTGCTCGAAGGCGGCGCAGGCTTCATCAAGAATCCAGGTGCCCACTTCCAGGATCAGGCCGCTGTCCTCCAATACTTTGATAAATTCAGTCGGCGACTGAGCGCCCAGTTGCGGGTGCTGCCAGCGCACCAGGGCCTCGGCGCCGACAATCTTGTTGCCGCGCGCGTCCACCTGGGGCTGGTAATGCACGCTGAACTCGCCGCGCGACAAGGCCAGGCGCAGGTCGGTTTCCATGCGCAGGCGTTCGCTGGCGGTTTTTTGCATGCTGTTGTGGAACATCTGCGTGGTGTTGCGCCCTGAATCCTTGGCGCGATACAGCGCGATATCGGCACGCTTGAGCAAGTCGGCTGGGGTGGAGCCGTGATCCGGGATCAGCGCCACGCCGATGCTGGGGGTGACCTGCAAGCGATGGCCATCCAAAAACATCGGCTCCGACAGCAGTTCGCGCAGGGTGTCGGCCAGTTCCTGCACCTGGCCGCTGACCTCGGTGCGCGAGCCCTCCAGCCCGCTGAGCAACACCACAAACTCGTCGCCACCCAGGCGCGCCACCGTGTCTTCCATGCGCACGCTGGCCTCCAGGCGTGCAGTGACTATTTTCAGCACGGTGTCGCCCACCGGGTGGCCGAGGGAATCGTTGATGTGCTTGAAGTGGTCGAGGTCCAGAAACAGCAGCGCACCCCGCAGGTTGTGGCGCTTGAGCAGGGCGATCTGCTGGCTCAGGCGGTCCATCAGCAGGGCGCGGTTGGGCAGGTTGGTCAGGGGGTCGTGGTAGGCCAGGTGGCGGATCTGGGCCTGGGCATTTTTCAGCAGGCTCACGTCCCGCGCCGTCAGCAGCAGGCAGGGGGTTTCGTTGAGGGTGATGGGCTCCACCGACACTTCCACCGCCAGCACTTCGCCGCGTTTGTTGTGCCAGAGCATTTCCAGATGGTGAATGCGACCCTTGATCTGCAACTCGGCCAGCAACGCGGCGCGCTGGTTTTCATCGGCCCAGATGCCGATCTGGTATAGCGTCAGGCCAATGGCTTCTTCGGCGCGATAGCCGGTCAAGCGGCAGAAGCCGTCGTTGACCTCCACATAGCGGCCCGTGTCGCGTTCGGTGATGGAGATCGCGTCCGGGCTGGAATGGAAAGCCTTGGCGAACTTCTCTTCACTGGCCTTCAACGCCGCTTCCGAGCGTTGCTGTTGGGTGATATCCCGCAGCGTCGTGACGATGCACGGCTGGTCGCCCACCTTTATCAAACGGCTGGAAATTACGCAGGTCAGGCTTTGGCCTGCTTTGTGATGCACCACGATGGCCACATTGCTCAGGGCCTGATCGCGGATCACCCGCTCAATGCGTTGCAGGCGCTTGCTTGACTCATCCCACAGGCCGATCTGCTCGGCGCTTTTGTCGATGACCTCGGCGGCGGTCCAGCCAAAGGTCTGGGTAAAGGCCGGGTTGATCTCGATAAAGGCACCGCTGTCCAGGCAGGTGACGCAGATGGGGTCGGGGCTGGCCTGGAACAGGCTGGCGAATTTTTCTTCGGAGGCGGTGAGGCGTTGCTCTCGCTCCACCTGGTCGGTGATGTCCAGCAGCGTGCCGGCCATGCGCAGTGGCGCGCCGTGCTCGTCGCGGTACAAGCGCGCGCGGCTTTCCAGGTAGCGGGAGCTGCCGTCTTCCATGAGCACGCGGTAGGTCAGTTGGTAGTTGCCGGCCGGGCCTTCGCGCAAGGTGCGATAGGCGTTACGCATGTTGTCGCGCTCTTCATTGGGCATGCCCTCGAAGAAGGCATCGAAAGACTCATGGAAGGGCTCGGCCGGCAAACCGTGCAATTGCGCTGCGCGGGCCGAGCCGTAGAGCATGCCGGTGGGAATGTGCCAGTCCCAGGTGCCCAGTTGTGCGGAGTCCAGCGCCAGGTCGAGGCGCTCCTGGCTGTCCTTGAGGGCTTGCTCGGCATTCTTGCGCTCGGTGGTGTCGAGGAACGTGCTGATCAGGTAAGCCTCGCCTTCCAGCTCGACCTTCTGTGCGCTGAGGGTGCCATCGTGGATTTGACCGTTGCTGGCGCAAAACTGCACCTCCATGGTGATCGGCTCGCCCTTGCGCTGGGTGGCCTTGACCAGTTGCGCGCGTTGCTCGGGGTGGCGCCACAGGCCCAGGTCCAGGGTGGTACGGCCGATGGCGTCGGCCACGGGCCAACCGAAGTGGATCTCGAAATACTGGTTGGCCTCGCTGATCAGCCCATCAGCCTGGCGCGTCAGCAGCACCATGTTCGGGCACAGGTGGAACAGCGTGGCGAAGCGTTTTTCGGAGTGGCCAAGGGCGTTTTCCCGCTCGCGCTGGTGGGTGATCTCGCGGATCACCCCGATCATTCGGCGCCTGCCGGACTTGTCGGGCGCCAGGCTGCCGTTGATTTCCAGCCAGTGATAGGTGCCATCCGGCCACTGGATGCGATGGCGCATCGCCTGTTCGAACGGCTCGCCTGCCAGCACCGCGTGAAACGCCCGTACCACGCGAGCGCGATCGGCCGGGGCCAGCAGGTCGAGGTAGTCCAGGTCTTTGGGTAACGGTTGGCGCGGGTCAAAGCCGAACAGTGCCTGGGTGCCCCGCGACCAGCTGATGCTGCCGCTGTCGATTTCCCAGCACCATGCGCCCAGGCGGGCCGCGTTGAGGGCTGCCAGCAGTTGTGGGGCGCTGTCCCAGCTTTGTTCCGCCTCTTGGGGGTCCAAGGCGTAAATGCGGGGCAGCGGTGGCACGGAATCGACGGGGTTGCGCATTATCAAAGGGCCTTGGCTCGATGGGCGTAAGGCGCGGTTTTATTCAGACCTTGAGGCCGCACAGCTTCATGCCGGTATCCCTGGCAGATCGACCTGTGCATCCAATAGGCTCATGAAGGCCCGCGCAGCATTCGACAGCGTCCTTTCGGTGTGCACGATATAGCCTAGCTGGCGACTGAGCTGTATGCCCGGCAAAGCGATACTTGCCACCTGGTCATCGAGCATGGTGCGCGGCAACACGCTCCAGGCCAGGCCGATAGACACCATCATCTTGATAGTTTCCAAGTAATTAGTGCTCATCGCGATGTTTGGTGTGAGGCCCTGGGCTTCGAACAGTCGGCTGACAATATGGTGGGTAAAGGTGTTTCCCCCAGGGAAAACGGCTGGGTGCCCGGCAATATCGGCCAGTGTGACGGTGCCATTGAGGGTCAGGCTGTGCTCGGGTGCCACCACAAAATCCAGCGGGTCATCCCATACCGGGGTGGCGCGCACCAGGTTGTGAGGGTCGGGGGCCAGGGTGATCACCGCCACTTCGGCGCGGCCGTGGAGGATTTCTTCGTAGGCCACTTCCGAATCGAGGAACTGAATATCCAACGCAACGTTGGGGTATTCCCGGGTAAACGTGCGCAGGATCGGCGGCAGGCGATGCAGGCCGATATGGTGGCTGGTGGCCAGTGTAAGGCGCCCGCTGACTTCGCCGGTGAGGTTGGTGAGGGCGCGACGGGTGTCGTCCAGCACGTTCAGAATCTGATAAGCCCGAGGCAGCAGGGCGCGCCCGGCCTCGGTCAAGCCGACTTCACGGCCCAGACGATCAAACAGGCGCACCTTCAATTGCTGCTCCAAGCCAGCGATGCGCTTGCTGATGGCTGGTTGAGTCAAGTGCAGGCGCTCGCCTGCGCCGGAGAAGCTGCCGGTCTCGGCGATGGCAATAAAAGCATTGAGGTTGGCCAAGTCCATTGTGGTATTCCAGTTGGTAATCCAAAGCATGAAAAATATGAATTTGAGTTATTTAATGTAGCGCCATACCATCAGCCTCACAAGCCAAAGGGTTATTGAAATGCCCGGGGCATAGAAAGACCGATGATGAGGACCGACTGATGGCCGGCAAAACGCTTTACGACAAGCTTTGGGATTCCCATGAAGTGAAACGGCGCGACGATGGCTCGTCGCTGATTTATATCGACCGTCACATCATCCATGAAGTGACCTCGCCCCAAGCGTTCGAAGGCCTGCGTCTGGCCGGGCGCAAGCCTTGGCGTGTCGATTCCATCATTGCCACACCAGACCACAACGTACCGACCACCCCTGAGCGCAAGGGCGGCATCGACGCCATCGTCGACACCGTGTCGCGTCTGCAAGTACAGACCCTCGACGACTACTGCGACGAATATGGCATCACCGAATTCAAGATGAATGACGTGCGTCAAGGGATCGTTCACGTGATCGGCCCGGAGCAGGGCGCTACATTGCCCGGTATGACCGTGGTTTGCGGCGACTCGCACACTTCGACCCACGGTGCTTTCGGCGCCTTGGCCCACGGCATCGGCACCTCCGAGGTGGAACATGTGTTCGCCACCCAGTGCCTGGTCGCCAAGAAAATGAAGAACATGCTGGTGTCGGTCGAAGGCACGTTGCCGTTTGGCGTGACCGCCAAGGACATCGTCCTCGCCGTGATCGGCAAGATCGGCACCGCCGGCGGTAATGGCCATGCCATCGAGTTCGCTGGTAGCGCCATTCGCGACCTGTCCATCGAAGGCCGCATGACCATCTGCAATATGTCCATCGAAGCCGGTGCCCGCGTGGGCATGGTGGCGGCGGACGACAAGACCGTTGAATACGTCAAGGGCCGCCCATTCGCGCCGCAAGGCGCCGATTGGGATGCCGCGGTGGAAGCCTGGAAAGATCTGGTCTCTGACGCCGATGCAGTATTCGACACCGTGGTCGAACTCGACGCTGCCCAGATCAAGCCGCAAGTCAGCTGGGGCACTTCGCCGGAAATGGTCTTGGCCGTTGACCAAAACGTGCCGGACCCGGCCAAGGAAGCCGACTTGGTCAAGCGCGGTTCCATCGAGCGCGCCTTGAAGTACATGGGCTTGCACGCCAACCAGGCGATCACCGACATTCAGTTGGATCGCGTGTTTATCGGTTCCTGCACCAACTCGCGGATCGAAGACCTGCGTGCGGCGGCGGTGATCGCCAAGGGCCGCAAGGTCGCCTCGACCATCAAGCAAGCCATCGTGGTACCGGGTTCGGGCCTGGTCAAAGCGCAAGCCGAAGCCGAAGGCCTGGACAAGATCTTCCTCGAAGCCGGCTTTGAATGGCGTGAGCCGGGCTGCTCGATGTGCCTGGCGATGAACCCGGACCGCCTGGAGTCGGGCGAGCATTGCGCGTCCACCTCCAACCGTAACTTCGAAGGGCGCCAGGGCGCTGGTGGGCGTACCCATCTGGTCAGCCCGGCCATGGCCGCTGCGGCTGCCGTCAACGGTCGTTTCATCGACGTTCGCGAATTGATCTGAGGAATACCCGATGCGTGCTTTTACACAACACACAGGTTTAGTCGCGCCGTTGGACCGTGCCAACGTGGACACCGACCAGATCATCCCCAAGCAATTCTTGAAGTCGATCAAACGCACCGGTTTCGGCCCGAACCTGTTCGACGAGTGGCGCTACCTGGACGTGGGCTACGCCTACCAGGACAACTCCAAGCGCCCGCTGAACAAAGACTTTGTGCTTAACGCCGAACGTTACCAAGGCGCCAGCGTGCTGCTGGCCCGGGAGAACTTCGGTTGCGGTTCCAGCCGTGAACACGCGCCGTGGGCCCTGGAAGAATATGGCTTTCGCAGCATCATCGCGCCGAGCTATGCCGACATCTTCTTCAACAACAGCTTCAAGAACGGTTTGTTGCCGATCATCTTGACCGACGAAGAAGTGGACGAGTTGTTCAAGCAGGTGGAAGCCGAAGAAGGCTACCAACTGACCGTCGACCTGGCCGCGCAGACCGTGACCCGTCCGGATGGAAAGGTGTATCACTTTGAGGTGGATGCGTTCCGTAAGCACTGCCTGATCAATGGTCTGGACGATATTGGCCTGACCTTGCAGGACGGTGATGCGATTGCCGCGTTTGAGGCCAAGCACCGGGCGAGTCAGCCTTGGTTGTTTCGCGATGCCTGATTTGATGTAAGCAGGACTGGCCCCTTCGCGAGCAAGCCCGCTCCCACATTTTGAATTGCGAATACCTTCAAATGTGGGAGCGGGCTTGCTCGCGAAGACGGCAGCACAAACACCACAAGTGCCAAGGAAAACCACCATGACCAGCACCGCCCACACCCAAGTCGTGCAAAAACAATTCGGCGAGCAAGCCTCGGCCTACCTGAGCAGTGCCGTGCACGCCCAAGGCACCGAATTCGCGCTGCTGCAGGCCGAACTGGCAGGGCAGGGCGGTGCGCGACTGCTGGACTTGGGCTGCGGCGCCGGTCATGTGAGCTTCCATGTAGCGCCGCTGGTTAAAGAAGTGGTGGCCTACGATCTGTCCCAACAGATGCTCGATGTCGTCGCGGCCGCCGCAAGCGAACGTGGCCTGGGCAACATCCGCACCGTGCACGGCGCCGCCGAACGCCTGCCGTTCGCCGATGGTGAGTTCGACTTCGTGTTCAGCCGCTATTCGGCCCACCACTGGAGCGACCTGGGCCTGGCCTTGCGCGAAGTGCGCCGTGTGCTCAAGCCGGGTGGCGTGGTGGCCTTCGTGGATGTGTTGTCACCGGGCAGCCCGTTGTTGGACACTTACCTGCAAACCGTCGAAGTGCTGCGCGACACCAGCCACGTACGCGATTACTCGGCCGCCGAATGGATGCAGCAGCTCAGCGAGTCGGGTTTGCATGTGCGCACCAGCAGCCGCCAACGTCTGCGCCTGGAGTACACCTCGTGGGTCGAGCGCATGCGCACGCCCGAGGTGTTGCGCGCTGCAATTCTTGCGTTGCAACAGGCGATGGGCCAGGAAGTGCGCGACTATTACGAGATTCAAGCCGACGGCACTTTCAGCACCGACGTGCTGGTGGTCTTCGCTGAACGCTGATCAAATTTTCCCGACCTGCCTGCGGGCAGGTCGCTTGATGAAATGAGGAACCTATGAGCAAGCAGATTCTGATTCTCCCTGGCGACGGTATTGGTCCGGAAATCATGGCCGAGGCGGTCAAGGTCCTGGAAGTGGCCAACACCAAGTACAGCCTGGGCTTCGAGCTGAGCCACGACGTGATCGGCGGCGCGGCCATCGACAAGCACGGCGTACCGCTGGCTGATGAAACCCTGGAGCGTGCACGCGCGGCCGACGCCGTGCTGCTGGGCGCCGTGGGTGGCCCGAAATGGGACAAGATCGAGCGTGACATCCGCCCTGAGCGCGGCCTGCTGAAAATCCGCGCCCAACTGGGCCTGTTCGGCAACCTGCGCCCGGCGATCCTCTACCCGCAACTGGCCGATGCATCGAGCCTCAAGCCGGAAGTGGTCGCGGGCCTGGACATCCTCATCGTGCGTGAGCTGACCGGCGGTATCTACTTCGGCTCGCCACGTGGCGTGCGTGAGCTGGAAAACGGCGAGCGCCAGGCCTACGACACCCTGCCTTATAGCGAGAGTGAAATCCGCCGTATCGCCCGCGTCGGTTTCGACATGGCCCGCGTGCGTGGCAAGAAGGTTTGCTCGGTCGATAAGGCCAACGTACTGGCCTCCAGCCAACTGTGGCGCGAGATCGTCGAAGAAGTGGCCAAGGACTACCCGGACGTTGAACTGAGCCACATGTACGTCGACAACGCCGCCATGCAGCTGGTGCGTGCGCCAAAGCAGTTCGACGTGATCGTCACCGACAACCTGTTCGGCGACATCCTGTCCGACCAGGCCTCGATGCTCACCGGCTCCATCGGCATGCTGCCGTCGGCGTCCCTGGACACCAACAACAAGGGCATGTACGAGCCTTGCCACGGCTCGGCACCGGATATTGCGGGCCAGGGCATTGCCAACCCGTTGGCGACGATTTTGTCGGTGTCGATGATGCTGCGCTACAGCTTCAACCTGGGTGATGCAGCAGACGCCATCGAAAAAGCCGTCAGCCTGGTGCTGGACCAGGGTTTGCGCACCGGCGACATCTGGTCGCAGGGTTGCTCCAAGGTCGGTACGCAAGAAATGGGCGACGCAGTAGTCGCCGCGCTGCAGAATCTGTAATCTCTCGGGCCCGCTTGCAGTTGTTGCTGCAAGGCGGCCCACTTTTTAACAAGGTGTAGTTGCGATGAAACGTGTAGGTCTGATCGGTTGGCGCGGTATGGTCGGTTCCGTGCTCATGCAGCGGATGCTGGAAGAGCAGGATTTCGATCTTATTGAGCCGGTGTTTTTCACCACTTCGAACGTTGGTGGCCAAGGGCCGTCCGTGGGCAAGGATATTGCCCCGCTCAAGGACGCCTACAGCATTGAAGAGTTGAAGACCCTCGACGTGATCGTGACCTGTCAGGGTGGCGACTACACCAGTGAAGTCTTCCCCAAACTGCGTGAAGCGGGCTGGCAGGGTTACTGGATCGACGCGGCATCGAGCCTGCGCATGCAGGACGACGCCGTCATCATCCTGGACCCGGTGAACCGCAAGGTCATCGACCAGCAGTTGGATGCCGGTACCAAGAACTACGTCGGCGGCAACTGCACCGTCAGCCTGATGCTGATGGGCCTGGGTGGCCTGTTCGAGGCTGGCCTGGTGGAGTGGATGAGCGCCATGACCTATCAGGCGGCCTCCGGTGCTGGCGCGCAGAACATGCGTGAGCTGATCAAGCAGATGGGCGCGACCCACGCGGCCGTCGCCGATCAACTGGCCGACCCGGCCAGCGCGATCCTCGACATCGACCGCCGCGTGGCCGAAGCCATGCGCAGCGATGCCTACCCGACCGAGAACTTCGGCGTGCCGTTGGCCGGTAGCCTGATCCCATGGATCGACAAAGAGCTGCCGAACGGCCAGAGCCGCGAAGAGTGGAAGGCCCAGGCCGAGACCAACAAGATCCTCGGTCGCTTCAAGAGCCCGATCCCGGTGGACGGTATCTGCGTACGTATCGGCGCCATGCGCTGCCACAGCCAGGCGCTGACCATCAAGTTGAACAAAGACGTGCCGATCGCCGATATCGAGTCGTTGATCAGCTCCCACAACCCGTGGGTCAAGCTGGTGCCGAACAACCGCGATATCAGCATGCAGGAGCTGAGCCCGACCAAGGTCACCGGCACCCTGAACGTGCCGGTCGGCCGTCTGCGCAAGCTGAACATGGGCAGCCAGTTCCTCGGTGCGTTCACGGTTGGCGACCAACTGCTGTGGGGCGCGGCTGAGCCGTTGCGCCGCATGCTGCGGATCTTGCTGGAGCGTTGATCGCTTGAGGCAATACAGAGAACCCGCGACTGGTGACAGGCGCGGGTTTTTTGTTGTGCCTTCGGGCCTCATCGGGGGCAAGCCCCCTCCCACATTTGACCGAGGTTCTCCAGTTGAAATGCAATCAAATGTGGGAGCGGGCTTGCTCGCGAAGAGGCCATCAGCTTCACCACAAAAACTGGCCCAATTACCCCGTCACCCGGTAAAGTGCCGCTCCCCCCGCAATGCCCGAGGCAGTCCCCATGACCCAGACCTTTGAAATCGCCGTGATCGGCGCCACCGGCACCGTGGGCGAAACCCTGGTGCAGATTCTCGAAGAACTGGACTTCCCGGTGGGCACCCTCTATCTGCTGGCCGGGAGCAACTCGGCCGGTGCGTCGGTGCCGTTTCGCGGCAAGAACGTGCGGGTGAAGGAAGTCGACGAGTTCGATTTCAAAAAGGTGCAGCTCGCATTTTTTGCCGCAGGGCCGGCAGTCACCCTGAGTTTCGCCCCGCGTGCCACGGCGGCCGGTTGCGCGGTGATCGACCTGTCGGGCGCCTTGCCGGCCGATCAGGCGCCTCAGGTGGTTCCGGAGGCTAATGCACACGTCCTTAAGGCCCTGAAAAAGCCTTTCCAGTTGAGCAGCCCAAGTCCGAGCGCGACTTATCTTGCGGTGCTGCTGGCACCGTTGCGCGGCTTGCTGGACATCCAGCGCGTCAGCGTCACCGCCAACCTGGCCATGTCGGCCCTGGGCCGCGAGGCCGTCAGCGAGCTGGCCCGGCAAACCGCTGAACTATTGAACGTGCGCCCGTTGGAGCCGCAATTCTTTGACCGCCAAGTGGCCTTCAACTTGTTGGCACAAGTCGGTACGCCAGATGCTCAAGGTCATACGACACTGGAGAAGCGTCTCGTACACGAGCTGCGTGCAGTGCTGGAAAATCCTTTGCTAAAGATTTCCGCAGCGTGCGTTCAAGCCCCGGTGTTTTTTGGCGATAGCCTGACTGTGTCGTTGCAACTGGGTGCGCCGGTCGACCTTGCGGCTGTTAACCGTGTTCTCGACGCTGCGCCGGGTATAGAGCGGGTTGAGGAGGGTGATTACCCGACTGCGGTGGGCGATGCGGTGGGCCAAGACGTGGTGTATGTAGGACGCGTGCGTGCGGGCGTGGACGACCCGGCGGAACTAAATCTGTGGCTGACGTCAGATAACGTACGCAAAGGTGCCGCTCTTAACGCGGTGCAACTGGCGCAGTTGTTGATAAAAGACCTTGTGTAAAAGATACTTGGCGGCAATTTGTAGATTGATTCTAACCAAGCGCTATGCTTGGCCCCAAGCAGGAATAGAAGCGCGTCGGTGACCTATCGGCTCGCCATGCCTTATGGCAGCGGTTACCAACCTTCTCGCAGGCCGGGGAGTGTTCAAACAAAGGATGAGGCTATGGTTCAAGTTCGCAAACTGGTGTTAGCAATAGCGGCCGCCTCGGCGCTGTCCTCCGGTATGGCGCAGGCTCTGCAGCTGGGGGAAATGACCCTCAAGTCGAAGTTGAACCAGCCGTTGTCGGTGGAAATCGAATTGCTTGATGTCGGTGGCCTCACGGCTTCCGAGATCACGCCTAGCCTGGCCTCGTCCCAGGCGTTTGTGGATGCAGGTGTCGACCGCCAGGCGTTTCTCAATGACCTCACGTTCACTCCGGTGATCAACCCCAGCGGCCGCAGTGTGGTGCGCGTCACCTCCAGCAAGCCGTTGCCGGATTCCTACGTACGTTTCCTGTTGCAGGTGCAATGGCCCAGCGGCCGCTTGATGCGCGACTACAGCGTGCTGCTGGACCCAGCCAAGTTCGAACAGCCAGCACCGACTGCCGCAGCCCCCGCGCCGCGCCTCAGTGCGCCGGCCAGTGCCGCGCCCGCCATTAGCAAGCCCGCCCAGCACACCACCACTTCTCACGATACCTTGTGGGAAATTGCCGAGAAGAACCGCCATGGTGCATCGGTCCAGCAGACGATGCTGGCCATCCAGGCGTTGAACCCCGATGCGTTTGTCGACGGCAACATCAATCGCCTGAAAACCGGCCAAGTCCTGCGTCTGCCGGATCGTGTGCAAGCGACCAGCTTGCCGCAGCCAGAGGCGATTGCCGAAGTGATCGCCCAAAACACCGCCTGGCGCCAGGGGCGTCGCAGCGCCACCAACCAACCGGCGGGCAAGCAACAACTGGACGCGACCAAGCGCAGTCAGGCTGGCAGCGCACCCTCCAGCACCAACGCCAAGGACAACCTGAGCCTGGTCTCTGCCGAGGCGAGGAAGGGCGCCAAGGGCAAGGCCGGCGACAGCTCGGCCTTGAGCGACAAGCTGGCGATGACCCAGGAACAACTGGACACCACCCGCCGCGACAACGAAGAGTTGAAAAGTCGCGCCGCCGATTTGCAAAGCCAGTTGGATAAGCTGCAAAAGCTGATCCAGTTGAAAAACGATCAGCTCGCCCGCTTGCAGGCGGAAAAAGGTGATCCGGCAACGCCAGCGGTGGCAGCGATGCCCGCACAATTGGCAGGTGAGCCGGCCGCTACTCCGGTCGCCAGTCCGGCACCTGTGGCACCTGTGGCACCTGTGGCACCTGTGGCGCCTGTTGCCGAGCCGATCAAGCCTGAGCCTGCGCCGGCCGCCTCCACCGACGGCAAATTCAACGACCTGCTGACCAATCCGGTTATCCTCGGTGTGGTCGGTGGCGCGGCGGGCTTGTTGGTGCTGCTGCTCCTGCTGTTGTGGGCGCGTCATCGCAACGCCCGGCGCGAGGAAGAAAAGCACCTGCGCATGGCGCGGGCACTCGCGGAGGAGCCCGAGTTCACTTCCAATATCGATCACGACCTGCCGCCGGACAGTTTCGAAGGTCTTGAAGTGCCGCCGCCGACGGTCAAGCTGGCGGCTGCTCCAGCGCCTGCTCCCGTGGTTGAGCCGCCTGTGGTCGTGCCAACTGTTGCTTCCGTGCTGGCCCCGTTGGCGGTGGCTGTTGCCCCGAAAAACTCCAGCGATGCGCTGGCGCAGGCCCAGTCCCATATCGACCGTGGCCATTTGAACCAAGCCGCTGATGTGCTGGAGCAAGCGATCAAGCACGAGCCCAAGCGCAGCGACCTGCGTTTGAAATTGATGGAGGTCTACGGCCTTCAAAGCGACAAAGACGGCTTTGTCACCCAGGAGCGCCAACTGGTGGCCAATGGTGACAACCATGCTCAGGTCGAACAGCTCAAGTCGCGCTTCCCGGCCATGGCCGTGCTGGCGGCCGGCGTCAGTGCTGCAGTTGCCGCTGCCGCCCTGGATGCGCAATACGTTAAGGACCTGCTGGAAGACAAGCCGGCTGCGCCAGAGCCGGCGCCTGAAGCCTTCGACACCGATTTCGACCTGAGCCTGGACGATTTGGAAGCGGCGTCACCGGCCGAGGTCAACCTGGACGATGTGCTGAGCTTTGAATCGGTGCTGCAACAACAGACCGAAGCCAAGGCCAGCCCAGACGATCTGTCGGACTTCGACCTGGACCTGCAACTGGATGCGCCGGCCTCGGCGCAATCGGACGATGACTTCCTCTCGGGCCTGGAAGGCGAGATGAAGGGCGTGCCAGCTGTCGAGCCGCCGACCCTGACCCCGGCGGCGCTGGATGACTTCGACCTGCCAGAAGATTTCGACTTGTCCCTGGCGGATGAACCGCAGGCGGATGCTTTTGCCTCGGAACTGGACGATGTCAACGCCGAGCTGGATCGCCTGTCCCAGAGCCTGGAGCATCCGCCTATAGAACCCACCTTCACCGCAGAGGACGCGGCGCAGGGCGGAGATGAGCCGGAGTTTGACTTCCTGTCGGGCACCGATGAGGTCGCCACCAAGCTCGACCTGGCCCAGGCCTACATCGATATGGGTGATGCGGACGGTGCTCGGGATATCTTGTCCGAAGTGCTGACCGAAGGTGATGAGGCCCAGCGTGGTGAGGCCAAGGAAATGCTCGGCCGCATCTAGCGGATGATGCATACCAATGTGGGAGCAAGCCCGCTCCCACATTTGCATCGCGTGAATCCACAACAAAACCGCCCGCCTCGCGCCTGCCGCCCTTATAATGTCCGCCTTTGCGCAACTCATCAGGCTCTCAGTTCTTGGCAAATATAGATAACGCGGCCGCCGAAATGGCGGCCGCCGGCTTTTACCGTATCGCTCTGGGCGTTGAATACAAAGGCTCGCGCTATCGCGGCTGGCAGCGTCAGGCGTCAGGCGTGCCGACGGTGCAGGAAACCCTGGAAAAGGCGTTGTCGAAAGTCGCCGACTCCCCTGTGTCGCTGATGTGCGCCGGGCGTACCGATGCTGGCGTGCACGCGTGCGGCCAAGTGGTGCACTTCGATACCCAGGCCGAACGTACGATGAAGGCCTGGGTGATGGGCGCCAATATCAATTTGCCCCATGACGTCAGTGTCAGTTGGGCCAAGGTCATGCCTGCGCATTTTCATGCGCGCTTCAAGGCCATCGCCCGGCGCTACCGCTATGTGATCTACAACGACCAGATCCGCCCGGCGCACCTGAACGAAGAAATCACTTGGAATCACCGCCCCCTGGACGCCGAGCGCATGGCCGAGGCCGCGCAGCACCTGGTGGGCGTGCATGATTTCAGCGCCTTTCGCGCTGGCCAGTGCCAGGCCAAATCGCCGATCAAGGAAGTCCACCACCTGCGGGTGACGCGCCACGGCAAGATGATCGTGCTGGATATCCGCGCTGGCGCCTTCCTGCATCACATGGTGCGCAATATTGCCGGGGTGCTGATGACCATTGGTACGGGCGAACGCCCGGTGGAATGGGCCAAGGAAGTGCTGGAAAGCCGCATTCGCCGTACCGGTGGTGTAACGGCCCATCCATTCGGCCTGTACCTGGTGGATGTGGAGTACCGCGACGAATTCCAATTGCCGGATCGTTTCATCGGGCCACACTTCCTCACAGGTTTCAGCGAACTTGGCGGCTGACGCCCGGAAAAGCTTTTGTTACCATCCGGGACTTTCTCAGTCCAATCCCTGGGGTTTCCACGACATGTCAGCCGTTCGCAGCAAGATTTGCGGGATTACCCGCATAGAAGACGCGCTGGCAGCAGTCGAGGCGGGGGCGGATGCGATTGGTTTCGTGTTCTACGCCAAGAGCCCGCGGGCGGTGAGTGTGGTGCAGGCGCGGGCAATCATCGCCGCACTGCCGCCATTCGTGACCACCGTGGGCTTGTTCGTCAACGCCAGCCGCTGCGAACTCAACGAAACCCTGGATGCGGTCCCGCTGGACATGCTGCAATTTCACGGCGACGAAAGTCCTGACGAATGCGAGAGCTACCAGCGCCCTTATATCAAGGCGCTACGGGTCAAGGCGGGGGATGATATCGCCGCAGCCTGTGCTGCCTACGGCGGTGCTCGTGGAATTCTGTTGGATACCTATGTCGAAGGCGTGCCCGGTGGTACCGGTGAGGCGTTCGATTGGTCGCTGATACCCGAAGGGCTGAGCAAGCCGATTATCCTGGCTGGCGGGCTCAACCCTGCGAATGTCGCGGCGGCCATCGAGCAGGTTCGCCCATATGCCGTGGATGTCAGTGGTGGGGTGGAGCAGGGTAAGGGCATCAAGGATCACCACAAGATTCGCGCATTCATGCAGGCTGTGCGCAACAGTAGTATCGGGATGTGACGGCTGGCAGTCTGCCGCCGTCCATAACTACCACTGTGTAAAACAGTCCGGCGCTGCCTGAGGGTGGCCTGGAAATGAAGTGGCAACCTTGCGCTGGCAGGTTGTCTGGAAGGCTGAGGGCACATGCGGGAAAAGGCCGGTCGAACGTCTGACCCCGCCCAGCATGCGCCATCGCCACATATGAATTTAGCTCAAGGGCATACGCGGGGCTGTGTTCAAGCCACCGGTACTGGAGAAAGAAAGCATGAGCAACTGGTTAGTAGACAAACTGATCCCTTCGATCATGCGTTCCGAGGTGAAAAAAAGCTCGGTTCCTGAAGGTCTGTGGCACAAGTGCCCATCCTGCGACGCGGTGCTGTACCGCCCGGAGCTGGAAAAGACCCTGGACGTTTGCCCCAAGTGCAACCATCACATGCGTATCGGCGCCCGCGCCCGCATTGACATCTTCCTCGACGCCGAAGGCCGTAATGAGCTGGGTGCAGACCTGGAGCCGGTTGACCGCCTCAAGTTCCGCGACAGCAAGAAGTACAAGGACCGTCTGGTCGGTGCGCAAAAGCAGACTGGCGAGAAAGATGCACTGATTTCCGTCAGTGGCAAGCTGCTGGGCATGCCAGTAGTGGTTTCGGCGTTCGAGTTCTCCTTCATGGGCGGCTCCATGGGTGCCATCGTCGGTGAGCGTTTTGTTCGTGCCGCCAACTATGCCCTGGAAAACCGTTGCCCGATGATCTGCTTCGCCGCCTCTGGTGGTGCGCGTATGCAGGAAGCGTTGATCTCCCTGATGCAAATGGCCAAGACCTCTGCGGTACTGGCGCGTCTGCGTGAAGAAGGCATCCCATTCATCTCCGTACTGACCGACCCGGTCTACGGCGGCGTTTCCGCCAGCCTGGCGATGCTGGGCGACGTGATCGTCGGCGAGCCAAAAGCCCTGATCGGCTTCGCCGGTCCGCGCGTGATCGAGCAGACCGTGCGTGAAAAACTCCCGGAAGGCTTCCAGCGCAGCGAGTTCCTGCTGGAACACGGTGCCATCGACCTGATCATCCCGCGCGGTGAGCTGCGTCCGCGCCTGGGTAACCTGCTGGCGCAAATGATGGGTCTGCCGACACCTGTGTACGTCGCCCCTAAAGTTGAGCCGATTGTTGTGCCGCCGGTGCCTGCAAACCTATGACCCAACGTACCCTTGGCGAATGGCTCGCCTACCTTGAGCAGTTGCATCCGTCCGCCATCGACATGGGCCTGGAGCGCTCGCAACAGGTAGCGGCCCGCCTGGGGTTGGGCCGTCCGGCACCGCGCGTGATCACGGTGACCGGCACCAACGGCAAAGGCTCTACCTGCGCCTTTGTCGCCGCGCTGCTACAGGCCCAAGGGCTGAAAGTCGGCGTGTACAATTCCCCGCACCTGCTGCGTTACAACGAGCGGGTGCAGCTCAATGGCGTCGAAGCCACTGACGAGCAACTCTGCGAAGCCTTTGCTGCACTCGATGCCGGCCGTGGCGAAACTTCCCTGACTTATTTCGAAATGGGCACCCTGGCGGCGTTCTGGTTGTTTGAGCGTGCGCAGCTGGATGTGGTTGTTTTGGAAGTGGGTTTGGGCGGGCGCCTTGACACGGTCAACGTAGTGGATGCCGACCTGGCGCTGGTCACCAGTATTGGCGTGGACCACGCCGATTACCTGGGCGACACCCGCGAGTCCGTGGCCTATGAAAAGGCTGGGATCTTCCGTGTGGGCAAGCCTGCGCTGTGTGGTGACCTGGATCCGCCGCATACCCTGCTCGACAAAGTGCGCGAACTGGGTTGCCCGTTCTTTTTACGGGGGCGCGAGTTCAATCTCGACATCGGTGCACAGCACTGGCAATGGCGCGGGCGTAATGCCCGTGGTGAGGTGGTCGAGCTGCGCGACCTGCCACTGTTGAACCTGCCAATGGAAAACGCCGCGCTCGCGCTGCAGGCCTATCTGTTGCTGGACCTGCCGTGGAATGCCGAGCAGATTGCCGCGACCCTGCTGGCGACTCGTGTGGTTGGCCGCTTGGACCGCCGCCAATTCCAGTGGCAGGGCAAGCGCCTGAATCTACTGCTGGATGTGGGGCACAACCCCCATGCGGCCGAGTATCTGGCCCAGCGCTTGTCGCGTACGCCGCCAGTCGGTCGTCGCCTTGCAGTATTTGGTTTGCTGGCCGATAAGGACCTGGAAGGTGTGGTTGCACCTTTGTTGGGCGGCGTCCAGGCTTGGGCTGTTGCGCCTCTGGATTCGCCGCGCAGCCGTCCGGCCGCCGAGTTGGAGGTGGTCTTGCAGAACCTTGGTGCGACGGTGGCGTCGTATGCAAGCGTCACTGCGGCCCTTGAGGCGCAGTGCGCAGTGGCTACGCCAGACGACGAGATTCTGTTGTTCGGGTCATTTTATTGTGTTGCCGAGGCGCTTGAGTGGTTGGCCCGGCGCTCCACGGAGGAAGCTGCACATGGCATTACTGGATAGCGCTTACAAGCAGCGGATGGTCGGAGCTCTGGTTCTGGTGGCGTTGGCGGTGATCTTTTTGCCGATGTTGTTTTCTCGGCAGGATGAAGAGCGTCAGGTCGTTGTTGAGGCGCCGGCTGCCCCGCAGGCACCGGCCGTGCCGCAGGTACAGGTTGAGCCTGTTGTGGTGCCTGAGCCGCAGGCCTTGCCGGAAGAAGAACCGGTGCCGAGCGATGATGAAGTGGCTGCGCAGCAGGCACCGTCGATGCCGGTGCAGCCTAGCGTGCCGGTGGTCAAGCCTGCGCCTGTTGCGGTTGCCAAGCCTGCTGCACCGGCACCTGCACCCAAGCCGGTGGCGCCGCAACCTGCTGCTCCGGGTAAGCCGGACGTGGGGCAGAGCCGTATCGATCCCAATGGCCTGCCGATCAGTTGGTCGATTCAGGTGGCAAGCCTGGGCAATCGCGATGGCGCCGAGGCGTTGCAGAAAAAGCTGCGTAGCCAAGGCTATAACGCCTACATCCGCAGTGCTGACGGCAAGAACCGGGTATTTATCGGGCCGCTGATCGAGCGGGCAGAAGCGGATCGCCTGCGGGACTTGTTGGATCGTCAGCAGAATTTGAAGGGGTTTGTCACGCGTTTCCAGCCTGAGCGCGGCTGAGTTCGTATTGATTCGAGCTTGAAATGCAGTCAAGTGTGGGAGGGGGCTTGCTCCCGATAGCGGGGGACCAGTCAACACATAGGTTGCTGATCCACCGCTATCGGGAGCAAGCCCCCTCCCACATTAGTTTTTCATAGGGGTTGAAATAGGGTTGGCCCGTCACAAACTACTGATTTGCAAAGCAGCCGCAATCACCGCTTACCCATAGCCCGGCGCTCTGCTAAAATGCGCCGCCTTATCTGTCCGTAGGCTCGAACGTGCCATTTACCTGGGTTGATTGGGCGATTGTTGCAATCGTCGCCATCTCCGCTTTGATCAGTCTAAGCCGCGGCTTCGTAAAAGAAGCACTGTCGTTGCTGACCTGGATCATCGCAGGAGTCGTAGCCTGGATGTTCGGTGGTTCACTGTCGGTCTACCTGGCCGGATACATCGAGACACCTTCGGCCCGCGTCATCGCGGGCTGCGCCATCATGTTCATCGCCACGCTGCTGGTGGGGGCAATGGTCAATTATCTTATTGGCGAGTTGATACGTGTCACCGGCCTCTCCGGGACCGATCGATTTCTCGGCATGGCCTTTGGCGCCGCGCGTGGCGCGTTGCTGGTGGTCGTGGCGGTCGGGCTGTTGAGCCTGGGGCCAGTACAGCAGGATTCGTGGTGGCAGGAGTCTGTACTCGTGCCAAAATTTCTATTGGTTGCAGATTGGTCCAAGAACCTCATTTTGGGGTGGAGCAGTCAGTGGCTGGCCAGCGGAATCAGCGTACCCGCTGATCTTCCGTTCAAGGAGCACCTCTTACCGGCCAAAACGCCTCAGTAAGTTGTGTTCAGTCAAGATTCATTAAGTAGGGGTTGCGTCGCATGTGTGGCATCGTCGGTATCGTCGGTAAGTCGAACGTCAATCAGGCGCTGTATGACGCGCTAACCGTCCTCCAGCACCGCGGCCAGGACGCTGCCGGTATTGTGACCAGCCACGACGGCCGGTTATTCCTGCGCAAGGATAATGGCCTGGTACGTGACGTGTTCCATCAGCGTCACATGCAGCGCCTGGTCGGGCACATGGGCATTGGCCATGTGCGTTACCCGACTGCTGGTAGCTCGACTTCGGCCGAAGCTCAGCCGTTTTACGTCAACTCGCCTTACGGCATTACCCTGGCGCACAACGGTAACCTGACCAACGTTGAACAGCTGGCCAAGGAGATTTACGAATCTGACCTGCGCCACGTCAACACCAGCTCCGACTCGGAAGTGCTGCTTAACGTGTTCGCACACGAACTGGCCCAGCGCGGCAAGTTGCAGCCAACCGAAGAAGACGTGTTCGCGGCCGTCACTGATGTGCACAACCGCTGCGTCGGTGGTTACGCGGTAGTGGCCATGGTGACCGGTTACGGCATCGTCGGCTTCCGTGACCCGCACGGCATTCGCCCGATCGTATTCGGCCAGCGTCACACCGACGAAGGCGTCGAGTACATGATCGCTTCCGAAAGCGTGTCCCTAGACGTGCTGGGCTTCACCCTGATCCGCGACCTCGCGCCAGGCGAAGCGGTGTACATCACCGAAGATGGCAAGCTGCACACCCGCCAGTGCGCCGTGGCGCCGAAACTCACCCCATGCATCTTCGAGCACGTCTACCTGGCGCGCCCGGATTCGATCATCGACGGCGTTTCGGTTTATAAAGCGCGCCTGCGCATGGGCGAGAAGCTGGCCGAGAAGATCCTGCGCGAACGTCCTGAGCACGACATCGACGTGGTCATCCCGATCCCGGACACCAGCCGTACCGCTGCGCTGGAGCTGGCCAACCACCTGGGTGTTAAGTTCCGCGAAGGCTTTGTGAAGAACCGCTACATCGGCCGTACCTTCATCATGCCGGGCCAGGCGGCGCGCAAGAAGTCGGTGCGCCAGAAACTCAACGCCATTGAGTTGGAGTTCCGCGGCAAGAACGTGATGCTGGTGGATGACTCCATCGTGCGTGGCACCACTTGCAAGCAGATCATCCAGATGGCCCGTGAAGCCGGTGCGAAGAACGTGTACTTCTGTTCCGCAGCCCCAGCTGTGCGTTATCCGAACGTGTACGGCATCGACATGCCGAGCGCTCACGAGCTGATCGCGCACAACCGCACCACTCAGGATGTGGCCGACCTGATCGGCGCCGATTGGCTGATCTACCAGGACCTGCCAGACCTGATCGAAGCGGTTGGCGGTGGCAAGATCAAGATCGACCAGTTCGACTGCGCCGTGTTCGACGGCAAGTACGTGACCGGTGACGTCGATGAGGCTTACCTGAACAAGATCGAGCAGGCGCGTAACGACTCGTCGAAGATCAAGACCCAGGCGGTCAGCGCGATCATCGATCTGTACAACAACTGAGTAAACACCGGCCCTGAGGGGCCGGTTTTGTATCTTAAATAAAGAATTGAGTAAGGAGTGGCAGCATGAGTCAGGAATGGGATGCCGGTCGGTTGGACAGCGACCTCGATGGCGTAGCTTTCGATACCCTGGCTGTGCGCGCCGGCCAGCACCGTACGCCGGAAGGTGAGCACGGCGATCCGATGTTCTTCACCTCCAGCTATGTATTCCGCACGGCAGCCGACGCCGCTGCGCGCTTTGCTGGCGAAGTGCCGGGCAATGTCTACTCGCGCTACACCAACCCGACCGTGCGCGCGTTCGAAGAACGCATTGCGGCACTGGAGGGCGCTGAGCAAGCTGTGGCGACCGCGACCGGCATGGCGGCGATCCTGGCCGTGGTGATGAGCCTGTGCAGCGCGGGCGACCACGTACTGGTGTCACGTAGCGTGTTTGGCTCGACCATCAGCCTGTTCGAGAAGTACTTCAAGCGCTTCGGTATCGAAGTGGACTACGTGCCCCTGGCGGATCTGTCTGGCTGGGGCGCGGCCATCAAGGCCAATACCAAGCTGCTGTTCGTCGAGTCGCCGTCCAACCCGCTGGCCGAGCTGGTGGATATCGCCGCATTGTCCGAAGTGGCCCACGCCAAGGGTGCGATGCTGGTGGTGGATAACTGCTTCTGCACGCCAGCCTTGCAACAACCGTTGAAGCTGGGCGCAGACATTGTCGTGCACTCTGCTACCAAGTTCATCGACGGCCAGGGCCGCTGCATGGGCGGTGTGGTTGCCGGTCGCAGCGAGCAGATGAAAGAAGTCGTTGGCTTCCTGCGCACTGCTGGCCCGACCTTGAGCCCGTTTAATGCGTGGGTTTTCCTCAAGGGTCTGGAGACCCTCAGTCTGCGGATGAAGGCCCATTGCGCCAACGCCCAGGCCCTGGCCGAGTGGCTGGAGCAGCAGGACGGTATCGAGAAGGTGCATTACGCGGGTCTCAAGAGCCATCCGCAGCACGAGTTGGCCCAGCGCCAGCAGCGCGGTTTCGGCGCGGTGGTGAGCTTTGAGGTGAAGGGTGGCAAAGACGGCGCCTGGCGCTTTATCGATGCCACGCGCCTGATCTCCATCACTGCCAACCTGGGTGACAGCAAGACCACCATCACCCACCCAAGCACCACCTCCCACGGGCGCCTGGCGCCACAGGAGCGTGAAGCGGCCGGTATCCGTGACAGCCTGATCCGCATCGCGGTGGGCCTGGAAGATGTGGCTGACTTGCAGGCTGACCTGGCTCGTGGGCTGGCGGCCTTGTGATCGAGTGGTCCATGGAGGCGGCTGCGGCCACTAACGGTCGCGTTGCGCTGGTGACCGGCGCAGCCCGGGGCATTGGTCTCGGGATTGCGGCCTGGCTGATCAGCGAGGGCTGGCAGGTGGTGCTGACTGATCTGGACCGCGAGCGCGGCTCCAAGGTGTCCAAGGTGCTGGGCGAGAATGCCTGGTTTATCACCATGGACGTGGCGGACGAAAAGCAGGTTGCCCAAGGGGTTGCTGAGGTACTGGGACAGTTTGGGCGCCTGGATGCGCTGGTGTGCAATGCGGCGGTGGCCGAGCCGCATAACATCACCCTGGAAAGCCTGGACCTGGCGTACTGGAACCGCGTGTTGGCAGTTAACCTCAGTGGGCCGATGTTGTTGGCCAAACACTGTGCGCCGTACCTGCGTGCCCACGGCGGCGCCATCGTTAATCTGGCCTCGACCCGGGCCCGTCAATCGGAGCCCGATACCGAGGCCTATGCGGCGAGCAAGGGCGGCCTGTTGGCCCTGACGCACGCGCTGGCCATGAGCCTTGGGCCGGAAGTGCGGGTCAATGCGGTCAGTCCAGGCTGGATCGATGCCCGTGATCCTGCTGTGCGGCGAGCCGAGCCTTTGACCGACGCCGATCATGCCCAGCATCCGGCGGGCAGGGTGGGCACGGTGGAAGACGTGGCGGCAATGGTTGCGTGGTTGCTGTCGCGCCAGGCGGGGTTTGTTACCGGGCAAGAGTTTGTGGTGGACGGTGGCATGAGCAAGAAGATGATTTACAGCGAGTAGGGCGGGTAGCCGTCTTGAAGTAATTTTGTCTTTTTCAGAAAAACTTCAAGCAGGCTATTGACTTAGGTCCGTTACCTGCGTAAATTTCGCGGCCTCAACGAAGCAAAGGGTGATTAGCTCAGCTGGGAGAGCATCTGCCTTACAAGCAGAGGGTCGGCGGTTCGATCCCGTCATCACCCACCACTTCTTGAGAGTTTTGCCCTAGGGCAAGACGCAACGTTAAAGGTTGCACCGACGCGCAGCGGTAGTTCAGTCGGTTAGAATACCGGCCTGTCACGCCGGGGGTCGCGGGTTCGAGTCCCGTCCGCTGCGCCATTATTTTCCAGGCCTGACTTGTCAGGTTTGAGGTCGAACAGCCAAGGCTGATTGATCAGATGTTTAAAGACGGTTGAGGGTTTACGCTCAACTGGTCAAGCGATACGCAGCGGTAGTTCAGTCGGTTAGAATACCGGCCTGTCACGCCGGGGGTCGCGGGTTCGAGTCCCGTCCGCTGCGCCATATCTGCTCCAAGGCCCACTGAACGCCTTGAAGCACAAAGAAAGCCATTGGCTACTTTGATCCGATAGCAAAGACCCTGGTCGAAAGACCGGGGTTTTTTGTGTCTGCGATTTGACTTTGTGTGTTGGCGGGCTTGTGTGGGAGCGGGCTTGCTCGCGAATACGGTAGGTCAGGCATGAATTCGGTGACTGACACTGCATTCGCGAGCAAGCCCGCTCCCACAATGGTTTGGGGTCAGAACCCCAGCTTGTCCCGCAGGCCGTAATACCAAGCCCCCAGCGCCGCAAACGGTGTGCGCAGCAGTTGCCCGCCCGGGAACGGGTAGTGCGGCAGGTCGGCAAACGCATCAAAACGCTCTGCCTGACCTCTGAGCGCTTCCGCCAGTACTTTGCCCGCCAGGTGTGTGTACGTCACGCCATGGCCGCTGCAGCCCTGTGAGTAATAGATGTTGTCGCCCAGGCGTCCCACTTGCGGCAAGCGCGACAGTGTCAGGAGGAAATTGCCGGTCCAGGCGTAGTCGATCTTCACGTCCTTGAGCTGTGGGAAGGCCTTGAGCATTTTCGGGCGGATGATCGCCTCGATGTTTGCCGGGTCGCGCGCGCCGTACACCACGCCACCGCCGAAGATCAGGCGCTTGTCGCTGGTGAGTCGGTAGTAGTCCAGCAGGTAGTTGCAGTCTTCGACGCAGTAGTCCTGTGGCAGCAGCGTTTTCGCCAGCTCATCGCCCAAGGGTGCGGTGGTGATCACTTGCGTGCCGCACGGCATCGACTTGGCTGCCAGCTCTGGCACCAGGTTGCCCAGGTAGGCGTTGCCGGCGACGATGATAAACTTGGCCCTGACCTTCCCCTCGGCGGTATGCACCACGGGGTTGGCGCCGCGTTCGATACGTACTGCTGCCGATTGTTCGTAGATCGTGCCGCCCAGGGATTCCACTGCAGCGGCTTCACCCAGCGCCAGGTTCAGCGGATGGATATGTCCACCACTCATGTCCAGCAGGCCGCCGACATAGTTGTCGCAGGCCACCACTTCGCGGATGCGGCGTTCGTCCAGCAGCTCCAGTTGAGTGTGCCCGTAGCGCTCCCATAGGCGCTTCTGTGACTCCAGGTGGCCCATGTGCTTGCTGTTGAGGGCGGCGAATACGCCGCCGTCCTTCAAGTCACACTGGATTTGATACTTGGCTACTCGCTCGCGAATGATCTTGCCGCCTTCAAACGCCATCTCCCCCAGCAACTGAGCCTGCTTGGGCCCGACACTGCGCTCGATCACATCGATGTCACGGCTGTAACTGTTGACGATCTGCCCGCCATTGCGGCCTGACGCGCCGAAGCCCACCTTGGCGGCCTCCAGTACCGTGACGCGAAAACCGTGCTCCAGCAAAAACAGAGCGCTGGAAAGCCCGGTATAGCCGGCACCAATCACGCACACATCGGTTTCAACCTCGCCTTGGAGTGTTGGACGAGGCGGCACCGCATTCGCGGAAGCGGCGTAATACGACTGGGGGTAGGGGGTGTTCGCCATCCTGGAACCTCTGTTTTATATTTTTTACGAGTGTCCCGATCCTACCTGAGTTGAAAATTGCCTGCCAGCCACCCGAAAATCACGACTGTGCCTGGCGCAAATAAAAAATTCGCATATTCATAGGGTTAGCTGCAAAAAAGATGTTGACACCCCTCCGGAATTCCGTAGAATGCCGCCTCACAGCAGGCACGTAGCTCAGTTGGTTAGAGCACCACCTTGACATGGTGGGGGTCGTTGGTTCGAGTCCAATCGCGCCTACCAAACAAAATCCGCTCTGCTGGGCGGTCTAGAAGGGCTCACCGAAAGGTGGGCCCTTTTTTGTTGTCCGGAATTTCATGCAGAACGTTCACAAAATATCGGGTTCGTTCACAACGGGCAATGTGAACGCCAACGGCAGCTCATTTTCGTGTGGGATTGAGCGGTGTCGAGCTAGCGAGCAGGGTGTAGCTANCGGAATTTCATGCAGAACGTTCACAAAATATCGGGTTCGTTCACAACGGGCAATGTGAACGCCAACGGCAGCTCATTTTCGTGTGGGATTGAGCGGTGTCGAGCTAGCGAGCAGGGTGTAGCTAATGGCTCTACCTGCTATGTTTAAGATATTGATTTTATAGGATTTTCAATAAGAGTGTCTTGAGGTTGGACAAGGGTTGGGCGAGCACTAATTAGTGCACGCCTTGAGCGTCTTTACCTTTATAGCTCTCCAATGACCGCTCGATGGTTCTCGCAATGATTAGCGTGGCTGCGATCTGTTTTTTCTTCCTTTCAGCTATTTTAATGATCCGCATGGCGGTAATCTGCCATCAGTGGACAAGCGCTTCGCATGTGGTGATTAGGCTTTGAGTTTCGCCGAAATTGAGTCCTATCTGTGACGCGCAAAGCTGGAATATTGACTAGGGAGTGGTTGCATGGATGTAGATGATAGCTGGGAAGAGCGTAGCTATACGGACGATGTGGGGAGCGCGCCTTCACTTGTGGAAAAATTTACAATTGAAGGGCTTTATAAGTACAGAACAATAAGTCTGTCATCAAAATACTCTGCAACTATCCTAATTGCCAAAAATGGGTCCGGAAAAACCACATTGCTTGGGGCTCTTGACGCGTTCTTGAAGGGGCAGTTTTTACGGCTAGTTGATTTACAGTTTTCTAGAATAGTTTGCAGATTAAGGGGCGTAGATCAAGAGCTTGTTGTTGAAAGGGCAGAGATTGATGAGCTTGCTAAAATTTCAGATGGCTCTGAGGTGGGGCTCTACGCTAGACGAATTGGAGTTGATGCGTTCGCCCTCATGGAGTTGTTGGATGGTGATTATAAAGCTTCAATAAATGAATATGGTGGAGAGGAGATTCCGGAGAAAATTGTAAATCATAATAACTACTCTACGCATCTCTCTATAAAGACTTGTGATAAGTTGTACGCGACACTCTATGATGCCGTTCCAAATCTTCAAAGAGTTAGAGCTGTTACAAAGAAAGCTTTAAATGGTTGCGAAGTTGTCTATCTGCCGACTTATAGGCGAATTGAATTACCTCTGGATAACGAAAGCGAAGAAGTTCGCAGGCCAAGAAGGAAGAAGAGTGTGAAGTCCAGACTTGGACTTGGTCGTCGCTCACTATTCAGTACTGATATTCAGTTTGGGCTTGCTGATATCTCCGAGCGTCTTAACTATTTAAATCAGGAAATATTATTCGAGTCAAATCAAGGTTATAGAAAGATTAGTGCTAATATTATTAGTGATCTAATTAGCGGGGGTTTTGACAAGGATCAAGTGGGTCCGTTTGAGCGGCCAGATAAAGAAGCCCTCGCTTTGTTCTTTGCAAGGCTCAGAGATAATAGAGGGATTCACTTCAGGGAAGATGTTTCTATTCCAGATTTGGATAAGGTCTATAGTGGTGATATATCAGTAGAGTCGAATAAATTTCTTTCGTATTTTCTCGATAAGCTAAACTCTGTTATCAAGGCCACAAGAGGAGTCGAAGAAAAGGTCGAAGAATTCATAAAAAGCTGCAACAAGTATTTGTCGGAGGAGGATGATAGTGTAGCAGTTTACCAAAATGGTGACGGTAGGTACTCTTACTCCGATGATAAAGAGCTGATTCTTGATCGTAAAACTCTCCAGGTAAAGGTAAAGAGTTTAGTAACCGGAAAAACAATATCATTAGAGTTTCTTTCTTCGGGAGAAAAACAAATGATATCGCTGTTCGCACGGCTTTATCTTTATCCGGAAAAGAAAATCGTTCTAATTGACGAGCCAGAGCTATCTCTATCGCTAAATTGGCAACGAAAAATTCTGATTGATGTTTTGAACAGTAATTCGTGCGAGCAAGTTATCGCAATTACTCATTCTCCATTTGTATTCGATAATGCTTTAGAGCCTTATGCGAAGTCGTTGGACTTCGTAATCGATTTAAAGGCTGAAACAGATGCAGCGAAGGATGAGGACCGAGGAGATGGAGATGAGTAACGCTGAGGCTTTACCTTCTCCAAAGGCCGGGCTTTTGCAAGATCTTAAAGACTCCCGAAGTCGTTCGGCGGTTCTAAAGACACAGCTAGTAGTGCTAAAGTCTTCATTGCGCAGCCCAACTATCTTCGTGTTTGAAGGTCCTGAGGACAAAACAATATACCATCATTGGATATGTAAGATTAATTATGCGCAGTCTTATGAGTCTTTTGTGTGTAATGGTAAAAGTCAAGTTTTGAAGCTCTTTTCTGCGGTGGAGAGAGATGTCAATGATTTGGGGGTGGGGGTATACTTTTTTATTGATAAAGATTTTGATTCATTGCAGGAGCATCCTGCAAGTCAAAAAATATTCTTAACTGAAGCTTATTCGGTAGAAAATTACTTAGTTAGATCTGAAACAGTTCTTGAGTTGCTAAAATCGCATTTTCACTATTTGCCAGATATAGCGCTGAGAACTAGATTGGTGGATCTTTTTGATCAGCTTTATCTAGATTTTTTGACTGTTACAAGCGAAATCAATTTCAGAAGTTTTGCATGTAGGCACTTGAAGATAGATGCAGTGCCTGGACTTCCAAAAAAATTAAATAAACTGGCGGCTGTGGAGCTAGATAGAATATCGCCCGTTGGCGATTCTCCTGAAAATATTATTATGTTTAGGCGAGAGCCTTCGCAAGTGGAAGTAGACGTTGCAAGGGTGGAGTTTGCCAAGCTCATTCCTAAGCGAGACTATCGAGGTAAGTACGCAATGATGTTTTTAATGCGCTGGTTAGACTTATTGGTCAGAGATCGCAATTCCGATGATAGTAAGTTTTTTAATGGTGTTAAAACGGCGGATGCGGTTGCAACTATAAACCTCGATTGCGTAGCCTCTAGATCCGTTATCCCTCCAGGGTTACATGAGTTTCTGGAAGCGGTTAGGGCAGGCAACTAAACCAATAATATCGAATCTGCATCTGAATGCTGGTTGCTTTCAGCTTCCAGCATTGTACTAATGAGCACAAATTTATACGGTAATCCCAAAAATATTGATTGAAATCTGGCGAATCCGTGTCACCCATACCGCACCTCATTAATTGAGCATCTATCATAGCAAGGTGCCCACAGCCCCTGAAACAGAGTTGGAAATTGTTGTTCAGCCGCTCGCTGAGTGCTGCACAGCGACCCGGCAAACAACCTGTCCGACTTCCAAGCGCTCATGGTCGTGTCAATTCCTCACTCAGCTTTCTGGCGCTAATATCACCGACCGCCAACCAGCGTATAGGACATCATTGCGTGCAGGTCGTGCAGCATCTCCGCTGTCTGTCTAAGGGTGGTGACTACGTCCTTGTTCTGAGTGTCGTCGTGGGAATATGCTTCAACTACCTCCCCCTCATCATTGACCATCAGCATGGCCTTAACGGGAGGGCCATCAACATGCATTCGCTCTACCATGGATTCGACATCATCACGTCGAATCGTGGATTTTTGACTATCTCGTTCAGCATCTTTTGTAACTGGGTATCGAAAGAACGTACTAGACGCGTCTGTGGCTTCAATTGACGCTATCCAATCATCTAACTCTTTAGGCAGGACCCAATACTCAGGTAGCGTCCCCGGAACGTGTGAGAGCGGCTCAGCTAATTCGGCAAGAAGTGAGCGAACCTCTTCGTAAAGAGGATTAAGACTATGGACTCTATACAAGGGTTGTCTTTTTTTCGTTACCAATACACTTGGTTCGCCATCTGGTGGGATATCTCCGTAAGGAATCGAAAACTTTCGATGGAGAAGAATGATTCCAGACTTCAAATATAGCTCGATAGCGTGTCGGTAGAGAAAGCTAATAGGTAGATGTGAATTTAAGCCAGCGCCTTGTGGGTTATCATTAAGTGCGTCGGCAGAATATCTAAAAGAGTCTGCGACGGCTCCGAAGCCTGAATCGAAGTGCTGATCAAACGGCAAAAACATATGGAGCATTCGCAATCCCTCGCATTGGATGGGGTGACATGGTGCGTAAAATAATACCTATCATTGCTGAAAGATGCTTCACTCCCCCGTATTTCAAAATCGAGATTTCAAGTCGAATCCGTATTTTCAGACGACCAAATCCAGTGGGCTTGGAATAGGTCGTCAGGGTTTAACAGGATCCGACCCATAGAGAGGCCAGCTGCTTAACTTTTTGAAAATCCCCCTGAGCCTTCGTACAGTCGCGGTACGTAATGCCAGGAATCGTGCCGCACTTTGTATTTTCGTCGCTCGGCGAGACTCAGGCGAGCTCACGCTTGATCCGGTGCACCGTTGCAACACTACAATCAGCGAGCTTTACAATCTGCTCAGTAGGCATTTTTGGATACTTCACCATCAGTGACCTCACCTGTTCCCACAGCGTGGCATTCCGCCCCTTACCCGATGAATTCCAATCAGGTTCAGCATGTTTTTGTTCTCTAACCCTTGCTTGATTCATTCCACGCGCTTGCCGTGCTGTTATCCGCTGACAGAGATTTTTCGAACTCCGCAATCAGGTCTTGAAGTCCAACGCCCAGCACGGTGCACAAATCACGCAGTTGTACGATGTCCAAACGGCGTGTCCCGCTCTCCACATCGCTCATAAAGGATTGAGGTCGGCCTAGTGCCTTTGAGCACTCAACCTGAGTCAGTTCAGCGGCTTTCCTGTACTTCTTCAGCAAAGACAGAAGCGCGGCGTGTTCAGGTCTATAGATCGTCTTAGGCATGGCTGGACAACTGCGAGATGAGAAGCCGCCAACCTATATCTGGTTTTCAGATATCTGAATTTGGGATAATCTGGTTCGCTTCAACGGGTGCTGGTCAATTTCAAGGGAAATCGCTATGCGGAAATTTGGTTACTTTTCACTCATAGTAGGGCTGCTTTGCATCGTCGGTGCTTTAGCCATGGATGTTTCGGTGTCGTCGGGAGCGGGGCGAGTCAACAACATTGGGTTGATGGCCGAGCGGCAAAATTTCATCCTTATTGGGGGACTTCTGCTGCTAGTCGGCGTAATTATGGCTGTTGCTGGAAAGCGTCAAGTGGAGGTCATCGGTAGCTCCAACGATGGTCGAGCTTGTCCAATATGCGCCGAGACTATTCGATGTGCAGCGGTGAAATGTAAGCACTGTGGATCCGAAGTGGACAGCGTCATCAATGGCGTAAGGTGTGATGCGAGTGTAATGGTAGAGCCTACGGATAAGGAGAGGAAAATGCTTTGGATTGCTCGCGGGGTTTTGTATTCAATTTTCGCAGGTTTTATCGTGTTCTCTATACTAGGCAGGTGAAAGCCTCTAATCGGCATGGCATGTAAGAGTGTGAGCAGAGTTATTAGACACTTAGGCTAGGAGCTCTCCCTTCTACCTTAAGTCCGAGTTTGTAATCTCATTTCTGACAGGTTTCTGTGCAAGGTGAGCTGCTATGCTGATCGGTCTCAATTTTGACCACTCCGTTACGGCTACGACCAATAATTGCGAGTGAGTTAAAGAGATAACAGCTACAGGTGGTGCTAGAAAAAAATCATATCCTTCCAGCACCACCTGTGTATACCCAGCTACTAGTCGATCAAAATCGAGGAGCTATCATCACCCAACTGCGGAGGTATGGCGCCAGACGGAAGCCCCTCTGTGTGAGCATGGGTTCGCCAAGATATACCGAAAATAGATTTGGCAACTTTAACGAAGGGTTCGGCGTTCTTACCGATCGTGCCTGCTACTACGCTCGCCTCAATAGCAAGGCAATAAAGTTTGTCTGTAAGGGGCCGGCGAACTCACCTTCCGAACCCCGACTTTAAGGTCGATTGTGTCCGCGTAATTTAAGCGGACGCAATTACCCTTAATATCAGGATCGCCATGCGT